>NZ_JAVJQP010000183.1:0-45040 GCF_040218875.1 Coleofasciculus sp. D1-CHI-01 | reverse complement strand
TTTCTTGACGCATTTTCGCGATCGCCTTCCGTAACCGAGATATATTTTCATCCTCTGAAAATAGAGGAATACGGCGATAAGTAACCAAGGTTAGAAAAAATACTCCTCCTGGCACATAAGAACGACGATATTGTGACATAAATAATATTATAAACAAGTGCGATGTGCGATCGCATGATCTTGTAGGGTGGGACCCATTATGTTAATTTAACGATTCCATCAGAAATTATATACATTTGCCCACGCTACTCGCTGATACAGAAGACCGTTTCTTGCTTCTTGGCAGAAGCTATCGAATGCGAATATTACTCATCGTTCATTGTTACAGAGAACAAGAATCAGTAATTAGAATAATTTCGGCTCGAAAAGCCACTAAAAACGAAAGTAAATTTTATCGAGGATAAAACCATGCAAAAAGAATATGACCTTGACAAAATGAAAAGCAGACCCAATCCTTTTGCCCAAACATTAAAACAACAAGTAACTTTACCCTTGGGGATAGAAGTCATAGAATATTTTGAGGCAATGGCACAAGAAAAAGGAGTTAATTGGCAAGAATTAATTAATTTATACCTTGAAGATTGTGTTGCCAGCAAACGCGAACTATCTTTTGATATCTCGTAGTGCGATCGCCTGATATTGTCGGGTGGGCAAGATTACGTTCATTTGACAATTTCATCAAAATTATATCCATTTGCCCACCCTACGCCTACGCCTCTTTACCCAAATCACCAAATCTTTGCCATCACTAAGCTGAAACCGGGTAACTCTGGCTCACCACTAACCTGCTCCGGATTTTCCAAGATTTGAACCTCTTGATTCGGGCGATAGACATAAACAGTGCAATTTTGGCGGTCAATTAACCAGCCTAGAGATACACCATTCTCTATGTATTCCTGCATCTTCGTTTTCAAACTACTTAAAGTATCACTCGCCGAGCGTAACTCAATCACACGCATCAGGACAAATTGGCGCAAAGGATGCTTTTTCCTCCTCAGTCAGAGCATTCCACCGTTCCGTTTTAATCCAAGACGCATCAGGCGTTCGCGAAGCGTCTCCGTAGGAGAATCGCGTTGCACCATTAGGAAGGGTAAATCCTGCACTGGAGTCAAAACCCAAACCTGTACCATCAAGTTCCGCCCAGATACCAAGCTGTACAGCCAGATTAAAGTTGCGGTTTCCGGTATCTGAAAAAGCAGGTGGCATAATCACAACATCTCCAGCCGCAGTACGTTCGATACGTAAGTCTCGATTGGCTTGGCAAAAGGTGTAGAACTCCTCGCGAGTCATTGGCGCGATCGCGGGTAGCGAAATCTTTAAGGGAGTGGTTTCAGTTTGGATGAGTAGAGTTGTGGTCATAACAATATTCTCTTCCGCCAAGACGTTCAGTTAGCATAATGGGTCGAGATGTCCTGTATCAAATGTAATTAAAGTTCATACTTCTTCCGCATCTCTTCCAGACTAATAAGCTGTTCGGCATTTAAACCTTAATATTAAGAACGGCGAAAGCCTTGCCGTAGTGCGAGCCAGAGAGCTCGCTACATCAAGCATCTTGCTCGCTACTAATACCCAATTTAAATGCATGACAGCTTACCTTTTCCTTCCCTCAAACGGCTTCGAGCCTTATCTATTCGCTTAAGGAACTAATGATATCGTATTTCACGGTAACTTGACTCAATCAATTGCTCATAGATATTTGAGTAAGCGATCGCCAATCTTGTCGGGTGGGCAAATGGACATAATTTTTGGTGAAATTGTCAAATGATCATAATGGGTCCCACCCTACCCGCGTCTCTACTACAAGCTTACATTGATCACGTATCACAGTAAATCAGCTACGATCAATAGAATAGTGTTTGTGCGATCGCAGATGCCCTCAACCTCTTAATCAAACCCCCGCTTCTCATGCCCTCCGTGGACACAAAAACCCGTGAACAGATTGTAAAGAGAGTTCTAACCGCCCGTAAAAATAGGGCTGAGTTTTTGCTCCAGATGAAAAAACTCCAGCAGCAAGGTTGGCAAGCAGCACGCCAAGCTGCTGCTACCTTGAAGGAGGAATTTGGCGCAAATCGCGTTGTTTTATTTGGTTCAATGCTTGATCACCAGCACATGACCTGGCATTCTGATATCGACCTTGCCGTTTGGGGACTTGAAACAAACCATTACTTGCGGGCTGGAGCAGTTGCTGAAAGAGGACACCATTTCTCCATTGATCTGATAGATGCTGAATCATCACCCCCCCATATCCAAGCAGCTATTCATCAAGGGATAGAACTGTAACGATGACTATGTTGGTCCAGCGCATTGAGCAGGAATTAGCACCAATTCAAGAAGCAGTCACTCAAACTCAACGACTGATCAACAAACTTCCCCAAACTCAAGACGAGGATATGCAAAACGCACTCATCGATCGCGGCTATTGCACTGAATATGCAAAGCTATTATACGGGAGCAGAGCGTATCTTCTATGAAATCGCTAAAGAGATAGATGGAGATATGCCAACAGGTGCAGATTGGCATAAGCAATTATTGGAACAACTGTCTGTAGAGATCCCGACGGTTCGCCAAGCTGTACTTTCAGAGACAACATTAGTTGACTTGGACGAATTCCGACGCTTTCGCCACGTTGTGAGAAGTAACTACGCTCATAATCTCAATCCTGATCTAGTCATACAATTATCAGAAAAATTAGCGAGTTGTAGCCAGAACTTGAGGCAAGATATTCAGGTTTTTATGAGAGGTATGGGGCTAGGCTGAACTGGTTTGCGATCGCGTCTCTATAACCAGCTTACCCCATCTATGAAATCAGCAATGGGGAGTCTGTCTTAGTCGAAATTTCCCAAGTGACAAAAGAGGGCTAGAGTTACAACATTATAGTTCACCAGGGGAAGCGATCACACTGATTTTCTCTTTCTGATTGACTATAATTGTATAACTCCTCAGCATTATTGAAGCAATTGGCTTGGGATCAGTAAATCATTGGGTAACTGAAGCGGCATCATGGAGTATAAACCCGTACACAAGAAAAATTCATCCTGGACTCCAACCACAGTACAGAAAAAGGGTAAGAGTCCCGGTAAAATGGGACATTTTTCAATTCAAACCAAACCCAACCAGACATCTACCCCACCCCAAGAAATACGGGAATATTCCAGAGCATCAGCCGATAGACTCGCCGCCAATGTAATGCGAGGAATCCAAGCTAAGGAGCAGGAGGAAGCTGAAGGGTCAACAGTACAACGCAAATCTGAATCACCCTGGGCACCAACGTTTGAGCCACCCCCACCCTTACCACAAAGCCCTGCTTCCAAATTAAAAGGTGCTTTTGCCCCAGTATCAGAGAACCCGATTCAACGTCAATGTGCTGATTGTGCCAAAGAAGAGAAGGAACAGGCGGGGGAAGCAGGAAAAAACAAAAACTTAGAGGAAATTGGTATTCAAACCAAGTTGATCATAGGAGCGCCTGGAGATGCTTATGAACAAGAAGCTGACCGAGTAGCGTCTCAGGTAATGTCAATGTCAGCCCCTACGGATAGTTCAGCATCAGTTCAGCGTCAGTTGGACACCAATCACCCCCATCACCCCAAGCAGATATGGCAAAGAGCGCAGTCTATTGAACCTGTGATGCAGAGGCAAATTGATCCGCGTGTGCAAATGCGCCAGATGATACAACGGGCGCATCAAATAGACGGAAATCAAGCTTCTGGGGATGTGAAAAGTCGTTTAAATTTGTCTCAATGTGATAAAAAAAACTCACTCACACAACGTTTATCATGGTCAGAGGTTACTGAAACAGCAGGACAAATTGGAAATACGATTACAGATGCAGCTTCTAGTGTTGGCGAACAAGTTGAAAGAGGAGTTAATTATTTGACAAGTCGTCCAGAACGGCAACGAGCGGAACGAGAACGTCCAGAACGAGAACGTGAAAATCCAGGTGATTTTTGTACTCCCTATTCCTCTAGAGCCGAAGTTTATGCGGCAAAAACTTACCTGTGGACGACACTGATTCCATCGGCAACAGGAATGTTCGGAATGGATGTGGCGGGATTATGGCAACAGTACTTATCGGACGCATCAAGTGGTTACCGGACTTTTACTAAAGGGAGTAATATTGCTAATGCTTTTGCTAAATGTAATGTCATTCGACAACGGACTGAAAATTTGATGGCAATAGCCATAAATCGTACAGACCGATTCAAGACATTGGCGGCTAATAGATGGGTCGATGTACCTGTAAACAGGGTATTCACTCCTGCTGAAATTAACTATGGAATTAACTTTAGTAATCCCTATGATATTCCCGGTCACATTGCAGGTGGTGTTGGTAGTAGTAGCTTGGGAGCTGATACTCGGACATTAAAAGGCTATTTGAGTGTTTATCGAGAAACTGATTATACAGGCAAGACAATAGGATATCAGTTGAAATCAAAATTTGAATTTGAAGTCAAAGATACAGTCGATTTTTGTCCCGGTCAACCAGGTTCAGCTTTGGAACAGAGTTTGACAATTCCAGCTAGCCGACTAGAAGCTTCTGGTGAAGCATTTGACGTGCCTTTTGAAGTTCAATTTGCTGCCCCAGAAATTATTCGGACTATCGGTTTAACATCAAGTGGTGTTTCATCAGATGATAATTCAGACCGACGACATCGAACTGATCGTCAAGACGTAGGACGAGATTCAAGGCGTAGGCGTTAGCTTGATTTGATTAGTTTAACCGTTTTTCAGGCAAAACTATGATGTGTCTATTCTTAATTCTACTGTTAACAATGGGATGTGATGTGCAAAAAGCTGAATCTGACATACAAACAGCACAACCCGAAATTCATCTTATTCCAGAGGGATTTGTCGGTCATGTCAGTTTATACTTTGATACACCAGATGGAGCGCAAAAAAAATGGGAAGGTAATGCTCGTCTGTATGAAATTCCCCGGAGGGGTAAATTTCGCACCAGCTTTTCTCCTAATCTTGGGATTCGTCCACCTAATTCTATGCGGTTTTATTATGTGGATTCTCAGGGAAATCGTACTCTTATTCCCTCCCGAAAAGCTCAAAATCTATCACCAGATACTGTAGTGGTCAGTAATGTTTATGTCATTGATCAAGAACTCCACTACTTCATCGATCATTTAGACCGCATTGATACCTATAAAAATCCTGCGATCAACGAGAGCGAAAGACAATATCAATAAATTGATGGTGTTATTAGGCTAAATACTCAAGTAGCCGAAAAGTCCGGTTCTTCCGTTATCTGAAAAAGCTGGTGGCATAATTACAACATCTCCAGCCGCAGTACGTTCGATACGGAGGTCTCGATTAGCTTGGCAAAAAGCATAGAACTCCTCGCGAGTCATCGGCGCGATCGCGGGTAGCGAAATCCTTAAGGGAGTGGTTTCAGTTTGGATGAGTAGAGTTGTGGTCATAGCAATATTCTCTTCCGCCAAGATGTGCACCTTCCATAATTGGTCGAGATGTCCCGTATCACAAGTCTGTCTTAGTCGGAATTTCCCAAGTGACCAAAGAGGGTTAGAGTTACAACATTATCGTTCAGCCGGGGAAGCGATCGCACTGATTTTCTCTTTCTGATTGACTATAACGGAAAAGAACAACATGATGATGAATTGCTATAGGTACTTTGATGCTTCTAACTGTCCACAACGATTAGTTCAAGCAATGGAGGAAGTCGTCGAACGCGCTCGAAAGCTTGTCGAAGGAGCAGTAACTGTTGCAGTAATAACTGCGTTTATTGCTGCAATTATTGTACTTGGTAAAGCCATTATTGCTGTGGGTGTAGCTGGCACTGTAGCAGCAGGGATTGCAGCAGTGATAGTGGCGATCGAGTTAGCCCTAAAGCAAATTCAACAAGTACACTAAACAATCTCGCGATAATATGCAAGTACCTCCCAACAAAAACCTGAGAGTATATTTCTTTAATGCTTTTGCTGCGCGCCAGAAGCCCCTAAATACTCAAATACTAGTACCAGAACCTCGAGTGCAGTACGAATGTAGCAAACTGGGTCAATTTTTGGCCACAATGACCCCCATAGAACTCACCGCCTACCAGCTTCGCTATCAAGATTTGTAATATCTGGCTACAAGTTATGGTGCGAGCTGTATTGTAGAGTTTGGCAAAAACCTCCTTCTTACCATTAGGAAATTTAGTGTTTGGAAAGTCAAATCTAAATTAGCTCCTTCAGAAGAACTTGACCCCACAAGAGAACTTGAGATACATATAGAGTAGGAATCGATATCGTATTCATGTGTTATTAATCCATTCAGGGATAACTAACAAGAATTTACTATGGGTCAAGGCGGATACTGCGATCGCGTCTCTACTACAAGCTTACATTGATCACGTATCACAGTAAATCAGCTACGATCAATAGAATAGTGTTTGTGCGATCGCAGATGCCCTCAGTACGCACGGCATTAAATACGCGACTATTATACTCGCCTACTTTATCGTCTAAATCTTGACAATCCCGAACCTGTGATAAATAATTATATCCTGATTTGAATTTCTATAGGTTATTATATGCAGCTTGGTCCTGGTTTTTGGGCAACATTCTATTATTATTTTACAGGGATGACCCTGGTTGTGGCTGTCTTAGCCTCGCAAGTGCTAGGTCTAAGTTTAACTCAACCCCTTCCGTATCGTTATGGTATTACGCTCGGTTTTGTCGCTGGATTAGTGGGGGCTTACTTCAATCGCAGCGTGACTTTTTCTCTAGAGTTTAAAAACAAAAAAGTCTTTACTAAAACCCTAAATAAAACCTTATCCGATATGGGGTTTGAACCCAAGTCAGAAATCGATAGTTTTGTCGTGTATCAACGTCCGGCTTTGCGTAACCTTTTTTCAGGTAAAGTGTTTGTGCAAATTGATAGTGGCATAGCGACAATTATTAGCCGTGCCAGTATAATTAGACGATTGCGTCAGAAAATTGAACCTTAGAAAGAAGAATTACTGAAATAAATAAATCTGAGTGGGGTATTAAGTAGGTTGGTGGAAATAAACTCAACCTTATGAAGTTATGTGAACAAGCCTCAAACCCTTACAAATGACGAATGATCAATGACGATCAGCTTGCTTTTGACCTAACGATTGCACTTGGCAAAATCCGCTAAAATCAATAAAGATTGCATCAGCCCTAAACTTAACCCTAACCATGTATGAACTTGAACCAGTATACAAGCGCTTTCCTCAAGTGCCAATAGAGCGACGGTTCTATGCCTTCCTGATTGATTTTGTCGCCGTTTGGCTGGTTAGTTCGATGGCGGGTGGAAATCCTTTTTTGCGAGTGTTAGTGTTTTTGGCACTGTGGTTAGGAATGCGGGTCGTATTGGTATCGAGCAATCAGGGTCAGAGTTTAGGACGCTGGGCATTGGATATGAAAGTGCTGGATGCCAAATACGGCAAACTTCCAGGGCTATTGACACTAAGCAAACGAGAAGGCATTCTGGGTGTCTGTGCGCTCTTAGCCATG
This sequence comes from Coleofasciculus sp. D1-CHI-01, assembly GCF_040218875.1. Classification (NCBI taxonomy): domain Bacteria; kingdom Bacillati; phylum Cyanobacteriota; class Cyanophyceae; order Coleofasciculales; family Coleofasciculaceae; genus Coleofasciculus; species Coleofasciculus sp. D1-CHI-01. The sequence goes on along the minus strand of NZ_JAVJQP010000183.1, from coordinate 37,556 downwards.
TTTGGCTTCAACGTTTTGGCTAATGGCATCTCCATGCTACTCTCCATGCTGCTGTTAATTGCACCATTAGGGGTAGATTGTGGCATCGCTTTATCGGAACCGGAAAAACAGCAAGCGTTTCACGATCGCATTGCCCAAACCCTGGTGATTCCAACCCGTCGTGGGTTCTCTCTGGATCTGCGTCTAAAGCGATGGGTTGCCCAAATCAGGCGTCGTATGCAAAAATAAGAGATTGTGTTTAAATTCACTCACGCCCTCATTTAATTTACTAGACGTAAGACTATGGCAAGTAAGAAAGGTGTTCGACTGGTTATAACCTTAGAATGTACAGAGTGTCGCACGAACGCAGACAAGCGCACAAATGGTGTATCTCGCTACACCACAATGAAAAACCGCCGCAATACCACAGGGCGGCTAGAACTGAAAAAGTTCTGCACTCATTGCAATAAGCATACGGTGCATAAAGAAATTAAATAGCCATGTCACAATGGCAATGCATCCTAAACTGAAATTGATGACCACAAACCCCTAAGAACTGCCCATGACCTACTTTCGCAAACGTCTTTCTCCAATCAAGCCGGGAGAACCCATTGACTACAAGGATGTGGAATTACTCCGCAAATTCATTACCGAACGCGGTAAAATTCTGCCACGTCGGATTACAGGTCTAACGTCTCAACAACAACGGGCATTGACCCGCTCGATTAAACGGGCTCGCCTTTTAGCATTATTGCCTTTCGTCAACAAAGAGGGATGATGCGGCTCAACAGAAGCTCAGGGTGAGGAGTGGTGAGATAATCGATCTCTGACTAAGCGGTGGTGTCAAATGATTAAATCCTTTGATACCCCGTCTAATGATTTTGGTATCATCCCATCACCCGTTAGACTAGGTTTAGAGTGTGATAACTCTGGCGAGGAACACCACATCCAATTTGGATGCAATGCCACTTTATAGGGGCATTACTGGCGATTTATCCCACGCTGAATAGAAAATTGCAGCGTGGGGAACCTATCGCCGGATTAGTGAAAAACTAAAGATAAACGACCGGGATTAGCAAAGCTGGTGGAAAAAGGAACACTTATCGAATTTCGTGTGCAAGGCGATCGTCATCTAGCGATTGTAGACCGTCCAGATGGCAAAACCCGCTGGACAGTTATCGACGAACAGGGTCAATCTCACACGCTTCATCCCCGGCAAGTTACTTACGAAGTCCAGGATGGTACATTTGACGTCTCAGAAATTCCCGACTTTCTCAGCCAAGTCGAACCATATCTAGATCCATCCAGCCTAGAAGTGGCATGGGAATTGCTGGTGGAAGAGGGAAAAGCGGTAACCTGTGCGGAAATGGCACAGCTTTTGTTTTCTGACCAAAGCCCATCCCTATGTTATGCGGCTCACTGCTTGCTATCGGATGACAAACTCTACTTTAAACAAAAAGCCGATAGCTATGAACCGCGTCCAGCTACGAAAGTGGCTGAAATTAAACATCAGCAACTCGCCGCAGAATCGAAGCAGCGAGAGCAAGAAGAATTTTTAACCCGCACCCAGCAGAAACTCAACGGTGAAGCGGTAGAGTGGCAAGAGAGCGATCGCACTCGCTTTGATCTCCTGGAACGGTTTGTCCTTTATCCGGAAAATGCATCTCGTGCAGCCCAAGATATACTCGCTACCTTGGATCGCCCCCAGACTCCCCAAGCGGCATTCGATCTGTTGGTAGACTTAGGGATTTGGAGTCCTACCGAGAATCTGTTTTTGCGGCGATCATCTTACCCTGTTCACTTTCGTCGTGAGGTTATTGACTTGGTTCAACAATACCTGGATTCTCCGCCTCCCGACCCGGATCAAGACCGCTTAGACTTGACTCATTTAAAGGTATATACCGTTGATGATGAGAGTACCTCAGAAATCGACGATGGGTTGAGTTTAGAACAACTCGACGATGGTAGAGAGCGTCTGTGGATTCATATTGCTGATCCAACCCGCTTAGTCAGACCTGACGATGAACTGGATCGAGAAGCCCGACGGCGCAGTACAACACTCTATTTGCCGACGGGGATGATTTCCATGTTTCCTGCTGAACTGGCAACGGGTCCGATGAGTTTGGTGGAGGGTCAAGTTTGCCCAACACTAAGTTTCGGGGTAATCCTCGATGAAGATGGCAGTGTTCAAGAGTACAAGATTCACCCTAGTCTGATTAAACCGACCTATCGCCTCACCTACGAAGATGTAGATGAAATGTTGGAACTGGGGGTGAAGGCAGAACCGGAAATAGCCGCGATCGCGAAATGGGCAAAGCGTCGTCAAGAATGGCGGTCAAGTCAGGGTGCGATTAGCATCCACATGCCAGAGGCGGTGATTAAAGTCCGTGATCAGGATGAAATCATCATTCAGGTTTTAGAGGATTCCCAAGCGCGGCTAATGGTCGCAGAAATGATGATTCTAGCTGGGGAAGTCGCTGGACGTTACGGTCAAAGCCATCAAATTCCTCTCCCCTTTCGTGGACAACCTCAGCCGGAACTGCCCTCTGATGAAGAGCTGCTGGTATTGCCACCTGGTCCAGTGCGCTTCTGTGCCATGCGGCGCTGTATGCCTCGCAGTGAAATGAGTATTACTCCCCTGCGTCATGCGGGTTTGGGTTTGGAAACTTATACCCAAGTCACTTCTCCTATCCGTCGTTATACGGATTTGCTGAATCATTTTCAGCTAAAAGCTCACTTGCGCGGTGATCCCTTACCTTTTTCAGCGGAATACCTGCAAGAAACCATGCAGGGCGTGACTACAGCCGCATCAGAAGCCGCAATGGTGGAACGCCAAACCAATCGCTATTGGGGATTGGAATATTTACGGCGTCACCCGGATCAAGTGTGGCAAGCGCTAATGCTGCGTTGGCTGCGCGAACACGATAACTTGGGCTTGATTCTGTTAGAAGATTTAGGGTTAGAGTTGGTGATGCGGTTTAAGCGATCCGTTAGACTAGGCGATCGCTTAGATGTTCAAGTGACTCATGCCGATCCACGTCAAGATGTGATTCAGTTTCGAGAACTGATGGATCAGGCGGTTGAACCTGCTGCTACCTAGAAGTTAGGGAGTTATCAGTTATCAGTGAGCAGTTATCAGTTATCAGTTATCAGTAGCATCGGGAGATGATGGAGATGGGAAAGTTTCGGTGAAATGTCTGTTGTAGGGGCGGGTTTTACCATTAACGGGAAGCTTTTTACCCAGATATCTTTAAACCCGCCCCTCTAGAGTGCAAGTCATCTTCAACCAAGGACAAATGACAAATGACAAATGACGAATGACCAATGACGACTGGCTAGAAATTGGTAGAATTGTAGCTCCTCAAGGATTAAAAGGAGAACTGCGCGTCTATCCCAATTCAGATTTTCCCGAACGCTTCGAGAAATCGGGACAACGTTGGTTAAAACAATCCGGTGATAGCCAACCGCAACCTGTGGAATTATTAGGAGGGCGTTACGTTCCTGGTAAAGAGATCTATGTCGTAAAACTTGCTGGGGTAGAAAACCGGGAACAAGCCGAAGCCTTAAGGGATGCAACGCTATTGGTTCCAGAGAGCGATCGCCCAGAATTGGGAGAGAATGAATATCATGTCCTAGATGTGCTGGATTTAGAGGTTTTCAACCAGTTAACTGGAGAAGCTGTCGGTATCGTGGTGAATGTGATTCCGGCGGGGAATATGCTTTTAGAAGTCAAACTCCACCAGCAACCTGAACCAACCCCAGCTAAACCGGAAGCGCCACTCCCGAACAGAATTAGTAAGCAACGGAAAGCTAGGAAAAAACCATCCAAGCCAGTAACGGTTTTGATTCCTTTTGTTGATGAAATTGTCCCAGTAGTAGACCTTGAAAATGGTCGGATTGAGATTACACCGCCTCAGGGTTTGCTATGATTTTTTTTACTGAAATATTTCTTTGAATCGCAGTAGACACATCGATAAAGTCAGCCTAGAACTAAAGTTCTCCTCTTAAAGCTTAAACCCGTTAAAACGGGTTCCTATCGGTTCGGCAGACCTTCTCGCCTACCAGATGACCCATGTTCAAGTTCCAGGACAGCCAGGAATCGGAATACCCAAGCCAGGTAATTCTAGCACACCTTCAGACCGAGGATTGCCATACACTACCCATAAGATTAAACCTACATTCCGCAGATCCTGACTGAGAGCATTAGGAAGGAATAAAAAATTCACTCCGACAAAATTAATAGGTCTAACAATTATTGTGTTTCTGTTGCTTTTTTGTTTATTTTTTATCCCAGGAAATGTCCACTGTTTTTTAAATTCTTTTAATCTTTCGACAAATACACTTTTATTATCGACAATCCCAATCCATTCAAAATCATCGCTTTCATGACTTGTCCGGGACTAAGAGTTTCTTTCTTTTTTATCCCTACTATTTTATTCACTTCTTCCACCAATCCCATCTCATCTATTATTCCCGCCACTATTCCTAATGCCATCCGGGGGCAAGGGTTTGGGCGACGATATAAGTTCCGGCTTCTAGGTCAGAGAACGTATAATTGCCGTCTTCATCGGTTAGGGTTGAACGTTCTCCGATATCGAATTTACCATTTTGATTGTCATCCAGGTAAACTGTCCCACCTGCGATTCCCGGTTCAAACGTATCCTGGAATCCATTACCATTCAGGTCATGCCAAAGCTTGCCGTTGATTTGAGAGGTCATTGGTATTGATGCTGGGTTTTTTAAACAAATATAACAATCTCTCGCGTTTTGCATAAAATTGGTGGGTTGATCGAGAGTAATAAGTAGAACTGAATTTTGCGAGTTGATACCTTCAGGTACTTTCTGAGTCATAACTTTTCAGTTCTTCATAACTATCAAGGTGTAATTCAACCATGATGACTGCTCACAAAATCCGTCGAACGCTTCTCACTCTAACCAGTTTTGCTACGTTAGGGTTTGCTGTATCCCTACCCGCCCAAGCCATAGAATTTCGGTCGATTGACGGGTCACACAACAACCTGGATAATCCGACTTGGGGTGAAACCGAAATTGAACTGATTCGCCTCCTCGAACCCGATTACAGTGACGGAATTTCCGCGCCTGCGGGGATGAATCGCCCCAACCCTCGCGCTATTAGTAACGCGATCGCATCTCAATCCGAATCACTCCCCAATCCCTTCCACGCCAGCGATTGGCTATGGCAATGGGGACAATTTGTGGATCATGACATCGACTTGACTGATCCGCCTGCGGGTGCAGAACCGTTACCCATCATCGTTCCAGAGAATGATTTAATCTTTACCCCTGGCTCAGAGATTCCCTTTAACAGAAATGTCGCCGCACCAGGAACGGGTACAGATAGTAATAATCCCCGCCAACAAGTTAACGCGATTACAGCGTATATTGATGGGTCAAGTGTCTATGGATCAGACTTAGAACGAGCGAATTTTTTACGATCTGGAGAAGGCGGAAAACTCAAAACCAGTACCGGGAATCTGTTACCCTTCAATACCGCAAATTTGGAGAATGCCAATCCCTTTGGTGTTGATGCTGACGATCTATTTATCGCCGGGGATGTGCGGTCAAATGAACAGATTGGCTTAACAGCCGTTCACACGCTTTTTGTCCGGGAACACAATCGGTTAGCCGATGAAATTGCCGCCGATCCCAACACTGCCGAAAAAGCCGCTGATGCGGGACTTTCTGTAGATGACTATATCTATCAAACCACCCGCCGGATTGTCGGTGCCCAAATTCAGGCAATTACCTACAATGAGTTTTTGCCTTTACTCTTGGGTGAAGGGGCGATTGATCCCTATAGTGGCTACGATGATACCGTAAACCCCAGTATCAGCAACGAATTCTCGACCGCCGCCTACCGAGTGGGTCATACGATGCTATCCTCAGAACTGCAACGGATCAACAATGATGGCACATCGGCAGGGAGTATTTCATTGAGAGACAGCTTTTTCAATCCCCAAGAAATTACCGATAACGGGATTGATTCGTTACTCTTAGGATTAGCCTCTCAAAAATCGCAAACTATTGATGCATTCATCGTCGATGATGTCCGCAATTTCCTCTTCCCCGCCGGAAACGGAGGACTGGATTTAGCCGCCGTGAATATTCAACGGGGACGAGATCACGGACTTCCCAGTTATAATGAAGCGCGTCGGGGGTTAGGGTTAGGCGGATACACGAGTTTCGATCAAATTACATCCGACGCCGAAATTGCCCAACGCTTCCGAGATATTTACGGCACAACCGATGGTCAAGATAACATTGATTTAGTCGATTTGTGGATCGGGGGAATTGCTGAAGACGCCTATAACGGCGGAATGGTTGGCGAATTGTTCAATGTGATTATCTCAGACCAATTCCAGCGTTTACAGGATGGTGATCGCTTCTTTTATCTAACCGATCAGGATCTCCTGAATTTAGTCCCGGATATTGGCGATACGAGGCTTTCGGATATTATTGTCCGCAATACGGATATTACGACAATTCAGGATAATGCCTTTATTGTCGCCAAAGATGTGCCAGAACCTTCGGCACTATTCGGATTGTTTTTAATTGGGGTGTTTGGCGGTAGTTTGGGGCAATTACGTCAGCGCCAATCCACCAACCAAGGACATTCCCAATCAATATAGCGATTCATCCGGTAGGGGCGCAAAGCTTGCGCCCTTATCCAAGTATCGCATCAGACCAGAAATTGCTGTAACAGGCGTCAACTCAACCTACGACCTATCTATCCAGTAATCCGAATTATTGCCAGTCAATTGTAGGGGCGGGTTTAGGGACTCAATTCTGCTATTCCCCAATCAATGAACAACAAAACCCGCCCGGGTCGCTTATGTTACAGTTTTTCAGTGCTGCTAACATCTTAAGATGAAAACATTAACCAATAAAACCTTTATTAAGCTGTCACGCATTTAAATTGGGAATGGGTAGCGAGCAAGATGCTCGCACTACTGTTCCCTGTCGGTTCTGGCGGTTCGGGAGCAAAAAGATAAGTGTCGGACTTAAGCACACAGGTCATTTAGGGTAGGGGCACGATATTATCGTGCCCCTACAGGTGGCTTGAAGAGTTTCCCAACACCCGACACCCGACACCCTACCCCCTATTTACTTTTGAGCTATCTTACCCGCCCCTTGAGCTTATCGAGTCTATCATTGGCATCTTTTGACCGAGAAGCCTGTCAAAACCTGATCGAACAGGCGGTGAAGCCATCAAATCACAGCGTCAGGCGAGTAAGTAGTGGACTGACACAGCTAAAATTGTGGGATAGGTTGGGTTCGTAGTAGGGGAACCTGAGCCCTCTCCGGCTAGGCGTTATAGCACTAAAGTGCTTACTACAAGCCGACTCCCCCAGCTTCCCCTCAGTAATTACCTTCTCTGGCGCGATTTCGTTCGGTTCGACAATCCCGATCGATATTATCAACCTCTTCTTGCGCTTTACACTGCTCGTAGACAATTTGACCCGTTGAATAATTGGGAAGTTGTTGTCGTTTTTCCAATGCTTTTTTAAAGTATTCTAGTGCAGTTTCTGGCTTATCTTGATGCACTAAAATTTGGGCTTTCAGGTATAAAACTTCTGGATTATCCGGCGTCATTGCCAAAGCGCGTTCGACATAATCCATCGCCTGATTATATTTTTTCAAATCTCGGTAGGCTACAGCTATCCCCCGATATGTCAGATACTTGGGATAACCATGAGTTTCTAACTTTTCAATCGCATCAGCCGGGTCAGCAAAGGGGACATTAACCGCTAACATCAAATCCATGTGACCGATGAGTAAGTTTAACTCTGGATCTTCACCATCAATATCTTTGGCGGCGTCTAAATATTGAAAGACTTTCTGTAATTTACTCAGCGCTCTAACCGGACCTTCTTTCTCAAAGTTATAGGTTCCTTCTAAAAAGTGACCGACAGCCGTGTAAAGATTACCGCGTAGTGGATCAGACGCAATCAGTTGTTCAGCCGTAGTTTTGGTTTTTGTAGCGTAAATATTCAGGGTTTCTAACTCTCGCTCAGTGTACGCGATCGCGGCTAGCATGGCATAGACTAACGGATCAGTTCCCTCACTGGCTTCCGCTTGCTGGAGGTAGTCCTTGGCGGCTTGATAATCCCCCTGTTGGAAAATCGATTCAAATGCCGCTTCTGTCTTATCGCCAATATTGCGGGGATTACTGGGACGAAAGGGATCGCCAGCTAAACTCGGAGTCACCCAAAAACTGACAACCATAATCGCTGCACCAGCTAAGGCGTTTACAGTTCGTCGCGGGGTTGGCAACCAATGATTCATGTCTTAACTACAACTAATGTCTGTTAACGTTCGACGTTGGCGGGAATTGGAGGTTCCAGTCCGCAATCCTAAGACAATCGATGTCAGAATGAAGAAGATCCGATCATCTTTTTGCTCAACGGATTTGGATGCTTTATCTCAAAAATATAACCTATCACCCCCCCGCTACCCACACCGCTATCTTAAAAGGTTTGACTCTAACCCTAGCACCGCAACAACTCGGACTGATCATCGGTCGCAGTGGGTCGGGTAAAACGACCTTATTGGAGATTCTGGCAGGTTTAGCCCAAGCCACATCGGGTGATATATTCTGGGGTGAACAAGGATTAACTCCTGATCACTTACAACAACTCGCCGGATTGGTGTTTCAGTTTCCTGAACGCCATTTTTGTGGCAGTACGGTGCTAGAGGAATTGCGAATGGGACACCCAGAATTGGGTTCAGAACGGGTTCAGGAAGCTTTAAGCGAAGTCGGACTGGGTGAGATTTCGCTATATACGTCTCCTCATGCGCTCAGTGGTGGTCAACAACGCCGTTTAGCCTTAGCGGTTCAGTTAATTCGCCAACCGACGGTATTGATGTTAGACGAACCCACTGCGGGACTAGATTGGTCAATGCGCCGCCAGTTAGCAAGTTTGCTCTTAAAACTCAAGTCCCATTGGACATTACTGGTGGTGACTCATGATGCAGGGGAGTTGTTGCAAATTGCTGACTCCTGTTGGACAATCCAACAGGGTGAACTGAACTCGGTTGACCCGGCGAGTCTGGGACAAAAGGCGGCGGTTACGAGTCATTAGTCATTCGTCTTTTGTCATTAGTCATTCGTCCTTCGTGGACATGATATTAATGAACGATCAACAATTGCTTCCGGAAATGGTTGAGGTTTGGCAAGAAACCTTAGACTGGCAACCTACCGAGAGTCAACACCAGCAGTTTCAACGTCTGTATGCTGGAATTTTGGCAGGGAATCGCCAGTTGAATCTAACCCGCATCACCCAACCGGAGGATTTTTGGGAGAAGCATTTATGGGATTCGTTGCGAGGTGTGGCTTCCCTGTTGTCAGGGGAGGAGAAACCGCTCAATATTATTGATATTGGTACGGGTGCAGGATTTCCCGGATTGCCTGTGGCGATCGCGCTTCCTTCAAGTTCGGTGACGTTACTCGATTCGACGCGCAAGAAAGTTACCTTTCTCGATACCCTGATTCCCCAGTTAGCCATCCCTAATACTACAACTGTACTGGGTCGGGCGGAAAAAGTTGGACAACACCGTCAGCATCACCAACGGTATGACATCGCCCTGGTTCGGGCTGTGGGTTCGGCATCCGCTTGTGCGGACTATGCGTTACCCTTCCTGAAGCCTGGAGGGTTAGGGATTTTATATCGAGGACATTGGAGTGACGATCAAACCGATGAGTTGAAGGGGAAGGTTGAATCATTAGGGGGCGCGATCGCATCGGTTGAATCCTTTACCACGCCGCTATCTCAGAGTATCCGCCACTGTTTGTACTTACGGGTCATCCCTGATCCGGCTTGAATCCCCTAGTCGTGAGTCCTAAATCACTCACATCTGGTAAAAAACCCCAATCTTTCTGATATACTAGCTTGCCTGCGGCAACTCGTGTTAGGTTAACAATAGTGTAAATATTCTGTAATAATTAGAGTTACGAGCCAAAGCATTAGCTTCAAACCTGATATGACGACCCGGAGTTCACAAAGGGGTCGTAGCTAAACCGTGTAAATGGTCAAAAGAGTTTGATTTTACTACATCAGTCTGTGCTGTTGAGGTTGGTCAGGATCAGTGGAAAATTATCTGGACGTAAAAATCGTTCATTCCTTTCCTCTATCCTGTTTCAATCCAATTGCTGGTGTATGCTCATGGATTTAAATTTCAATCACATCTGGAGGTATCCTTCATGTCCGTTCGTCTTTACGTTGGCAACCTGCCAAAAGAACCCGTTGATCGCGATGAACTGCAAGCAATTTTTGCCGAAGCTAGTCCATCGGTTTCCACCAAAGTGATTAAAGATCGCAAAACGGGGAAATGTCGCGGATTTGGTTTTGTCACCGTTCCCAATGATGAGTTGGCTGAGCAAATTATTGAGAAATTCAACGGTCACGTCTTTAAAGACAGCGCCTTGAAAATCGAAAAAGCCCAGCCCAAGTCAAAAAGTTCCAATGAGGAGGAATCTCGCCCAGCTGGGGGTGGTGGTGGTGCCTCTGGACGTCGAGGGGGTGGCAAAAAAGCCAAACGGAATACTCCGGCACCCGATGCGGGTTCAGTTCAACCTGACCCCCGGTGGGCAGATGATTTGGCAAAACTCAAGGAACTTTTATCGGCACAACCGAATAATTCCTAGAGTTGGTTTAACTCAAAAGCTCAATCAACTGAACTCGTCTAGCGACAAAAGCGGCGTTAGACAACCCGCGCTAACCGTAGGACACGGTAAACGCAGTGTTTTCTGCTGCCAATTTGCCGTGTCCGTCTTTGTTGCCAACTTTCAGGCAATGGTGATCGCTAAAGACCGACCGACAATGATACCCTTACTTCTGGGGTGACACCCTGAAATCTGGGCATCGTTAACCCAACGATGACATAAGCCCCATCCCCAGTAATTCATAACCAAGAAGGACATTTTAGTATGAGTGCAGAAACTGACCCGGTTAAGGTGATGAAGCAAGAAGTCGGTAAAGCAGCGGCTGAACGGGTGCAATCCGGGACAATTGTTGGCTTAGGTACAGGCTCAACTACGGCGTATGCGATTCAGTATATCGGCGATCGCATCAAAAAAGGTGATCTGAAAGATATCAAGGGAATTCCCACTTCATTTCAGGCAGAAGTGTTAGCGAAAGAGCATGGTATTCCCTTAACTAGCTTAGATGCGGTGGATCATATTGATGTTGCCATTGATGGCGCTGATGAAGTTGATCCGCAAAAGAATTTGATTAAAGGCGGTGGTGCCGCCCATACTCGTGAGAAGGTTGTGGATTCTCTCGCCGCTCAATTTATTGTGGTGGTTGATAGTGGTAAGCTAGTTGATCGACTGGGTTCTACGTTTAAACTACCTGTAGAAGTTATTCCTATGGCGTATGCCCCAGTGATGCGGGCGCTTGAGAAATTGGGAGGCAAACCCGAATTACGGATGGGGGTCAAGAAAGCGGGACCCGTGGTAACCGATCAGGGCAATATGGTTATTGATGTTACCTTTGATTCTATGGATAACCCAGGTGAATTAGAAAAGACGATTAATAATATTCCTGGTGTTTTAGAGAATGGTTTATTTGTCGGTGTGGCTAATGTGGTGCTAGTCGGTGAAGTGAAAGATGGTAAACCGCTAGTACGCGAGATGTAATCGGTTATCCATCTAATTTTATTGTAGGGTGGGTAAGACTATAAACATTGAAATGCTGATGTTATAGTTCGTTGCTCTTGCCCACCAAGCGAGGAACTGTAATTTAGTAGTATGGTTAAGTTGGGTTTATAACGCTCTATCTGCCCGAGTCGGATTCGTGTTATCTACAACAAACCGCTGTTGAGCATCGAGACATGCTTGAACCAGAATCGCTTCCCGATGCCGAGTTTTGAGCATATCCAAGTTAATCCGGATATGAGTATTATAAAAGCGATCGCGGCAAAATGATGATTTCCCTGACGCCTGAATTCCGATTAAGATAACCGCTTCCATAGTGGTTTTGCTTTATTGCTGCGACAACTCCATAACCCTTAAATTGAAGGGTACTGAAATTTTGGCTGGTGGGCATTGCCCACCCTACTGGCTACGATATATCAGGGATTTCGGTGATATAAAATTATTGAGCGTACCATTGTCTTTAAATTAGGATGAGAGTGACGGCGGTGATTTTTTACGGTGTTGGTGATAGTATCGGTAAACCTCAAGGTTTAACAAACAAGCCATCAGCCAGGTTAATCCTGCCGCTTGTCCAGCGACGATATCTGTGGGCCAATGAATACCCAGATAAAGCCGACTGAAGCCAATTAAAGCAATCAAGGTAATAAGTAGGCTAACAATCCACCACCGCCAACGGCGAAAGTGGCGGGCTAGCAAATAGGCAATAAAACCGTAGATAACCAGTGATAACATGGCATGACCACTAGGGAAACTGGAGGTATTGGGTTCACTCCTAGTCATTTCCCAGAGTTGAGGGCGCTGACGGTCAAATAACTGTTTAATTAACAGGTTTAATCCGGTTCCGCCAATAGCCGTAATCGCTAAAGCGGTAAAATAAACGCGCTGTTGTCGCGCCCAAAATATTGCCCCTAAAATTAGACAAATTAGAGTAACAACCACGGTTCCACCGATAATCGAAGCACCCCGCATCACCCAATCTAGCAGCGGCGAATGGAGTCGTTCTACCAGCAACATGAGCGTTTTGTCAATTGCCTGGGTTTGATCCTCTAACACCTCATCTGCAATTTCTAGAAAAACCCAAAGCCCCACTATTGTCAAGATTACCCCGGCAATTGGGATAATAGCAAGCTTCCAGAATAGAGGCTTATTAGCTTGCGATCGCCAAATCTGGATGATAGATGCAATGATTTGGCTTAATTTTTCCTTGAACACCGTTCATTTCCTATCTTATAAAGAAGTTATATTAACCATTCAATTAGAGTATCACCAATAACTGCTCAATCAAACCTGCCTTTCCTAAAGGAAATAATAATGTAGGGGCGGGCGCGAGCCATTTAATTAGGATATCACCGATAACTGCTCAACAAAACCCGCCCTTTCCCAAGACATCATCTCTCAACTTCAGTGGTATTAGTAGATGTCAAAGAGAATTTAAGCGTACCTTGATTAGCATGTCATTCAACGCCTCTTTTACTGATGGTGTTGCAGGTAGTTCACTCGACTGACTGGCTTGTTCTAATTCATCATACAGCCGTTCGTATTCTCCCCGATAAAATGCTAAATCTCCCTCTTCTATCGGAGATTTTTCCGCATTGGTTAATTTCTGGGTAATTAAATCGGAAATATAGCTTAATCTAAATTCTTCATTCAACTTGAGCAAATTGGCTTCTACTTCACCGGTTTTCATTAAATGAATACCTGTGAGTAAAACCCGATAGACATAAAGCAAGGGCTTAATGCGACGCGGACATTCTTTGCCAAACAGTCGCCATTGAGTTCGGGCAAACCCCAAGTAGTGATGGCTGTGGTGGCGGGTGATGCATCCTTTCGCGATCGCCTTTAATTCTTGATGGTCTGGAGTTGTATAAACAATCAGGGGAGAGTACAATTGCTCTAAGACATATCCATTCTTTTTCAAGAGCAGAGAAAAGAATTTTTTGATATCGTGAGTGACTAGATCCAGTTCCAATCCATCTCTCATTTGCGATACTTCAATTATCTCACGTCCGGCTTCCAATCCGACTACTTCTTGTATCGGTAAAATGTGACTACCGCGCAAATCGTAATCAGAATCGGGTGAGGGGAATCCATATAAATGCGCCCCGCTAATAGTGGCAAACAACAGCGGATACGGCTGATCGGCAATAGCGGGAAGTAAGGTATTTTGTCTTTCAATCATGATTTGTCTGATTTTTTAAAATATCTCTACCGATTGGGTTAAATCGGATTAATCGGAAACCTTCGTAGGAGTACAAAACCTTGTGTTCTTCTCAATCCTTAATTTAATTGATAACGCTTACACCCAGGAAATATAGGAAGCAACAGCCTTAATTTGTGTCAACTTAAGCTCAAAACTTGGCAATACCTTGATTTGACCCCTCCCTAACCCCACCCTTGCCAAGGGGAGGGAACTCGGATGACTTTTAGTTATTCTGCCTAATCTTAATGTACTGACACTGAATCCACTAAAAAACGCTTTTGTTGATAGGGTTGCTGACAGGGGAACGGCTGTTCAATAAACCAGTGTTTACACCCATCTGGTGACAGAGACGAAACTTGACTTCCGGCACTTTGAAACGCACCGTGCATACAAATGTTTCCCTTATGTTCTCGTAAAATTGATTGCGCTGTCTCAATCGAAAATTTGCCTTCATTAACTTGACATAAATGTCTGACTGTCCCTTCTCTGGAATCAATGGATAGGGATTCTGAATATCCTCCTTCCGAAAAAATGCTGGCAAAATCAAAATCTTCCTCTCCCGCACACCATCCTCGATTCACCGCATAATTAATTATCTCTGGATGGCGCAAATCACCTGAATTCCGAATACTGAGATTATTAGAAATTGAGCGAGTTCCTTGTTGTACTCGTTCAGCTACCCAATACTCGCCAGCGGTTTCTAATACCCAGGCTTCTTGGTAGTCTGCCAGAATAAATGAATTATGATAATTCATGGCGAAGTTTTCGGCACAATTCCCGCCTTGTCCATATTCTTTTAGCAGTGAGGTAATTACATAAAGCGCATCTAATGCTGTTTTGCCGCGTTCTAAGCCTAAGCGGACTAAATCCATGCCCAGCAAACCTTTGGTTTTATAGGGTTCAACTGTCCAAACGGCTTCATTGCCAATCACAACGCCACATTCATTCGCCCCCATTTCTGCACCCCACATCCATCGGGGTTTGGAGAGGATCACAGCTAGGGTTTTGTTAACTTGGGGAATGGCAATATAGGTACATTCAACTGTTGTGTTTGAGTTTTTGTTTCTGGCGGGAATGACGACAACATCTTGAATTTCACCCTGGGGGCGATCGCTATTTTTGCCGAAGATAACGTTACCGTTGACTGTTGAGTTGGGTAAGGCAACAAATGTATCACACATAGGATTTATCAATTTGACTTCAAAAACAGGTGGTGAATGGAATAAGGGATTTAATGGTGTAGAGACGTAGCATGCTACGTCTCTACAAGGTTAGGATGTGGGGCAAATATTTTGATATTTCATTATTCATTATAGGAAGGAATGCGAATGTTTAGGGCGAAGACAGGGCAACTACGAACGACTCCGCCTTGCTTGAATTAAAAAGGCATTGGCTTTTTCATAATCCGGACGTTCGGGTAATGAAGTTTTTCTCAATGCTTCATCAAACTGATGATGTAACGCTAACCGCCAAGCGTTTACCTCGTCCCAAGCCATGTCTCCCTGGCGAATCGCTAGCAATTGTTGTCGATAGTCCTCGACTTTAACCGGAACAAAGCCGTCTTTGAGGATTGTAATCCCTGATAATAACAACCGGATCAGATGCATGGCGTGTTTTAACCGAATTTTTCCTTTGGTGCGGAGATCTTGCTCCATTTTTTTGAATTGGGACATTACATAACCGTTATAGGTTTGATAGACTAATTGCGACAGAAACATTTCTCGCTGCTCTAGCAAGTCTTTGGCGATGGGGGTTGCTGTCTCGACTAAGGGAGTATACAAGCATTCTAAAACATTGGGATTGGCTTTAAGCGCTAAGATTAAAAACTTTTGGAGTTCCCAATAACATTCCTGGTTTTCTTTATTTTCTAATTGTTCGGGAATGCCGTAAAGTGACCAGTGAACGTCAGCAGGCGGTAAGTAAATCCCACGACGGTCAATATCTGAGGTTTCCTGATCTAAACCAAACGCCCTAGACCCGACAATACAACGATAGATGACATACTCGTATAAATTGTAATCACTCAGGCTATCTGCGGCTTGCTGTAATCCTTCGTTTTGAAAATGCTTACGGATACTAAATTCTTGTCGATTTAGGGTGATTTCAACGTTGTTCGGTAAACGGATACGATAGGCATGGGAATTATCAGTTGGCGATTTGACGATAACACCAACCGCACCGCGTACACATAAGGGTTCATTGGCAGAATTTTTGACCTCGACACGACTGACAACTTGCGTACCGACGGGCAGAATTAAGTTAGGATTCATGGATAACTCGATAAGCTGTCATGCATTTAACTTGAGTATAGGTAGTGAGCAAGATGCTCACACAACAAGGATTTTTCTGAGAACCGTCTGCCTTATGCCTTTGACACAGCGATCGCGGATTGTCCTAAACTGATACCAAACACCGATCATTAATCAGGGCATGGGGCAGAAACGGGCAATAGTATGCGGATATTATGGCAAGGGCAATGGGGGTGATGAGGCGTTGCTGGCGTCGTTGCTACAAATGCTGCCTAAATCGATAACACCACTGGTGCTTTCAGGTAATCCGAACCAGACAGGTAAACGCTATGGGGTAGAAACCTGCGATCGCACCTCAGCGTTTCGCGTCTTGCAAGCCTTTAACCAAGCCGATAGTTTTATCTGGGGGGGTGGTAGTTTAATCCAAGACGCTACCAGTGCCATGAGTCCAGTGTACTACAGTGGTTTAATGGGATTAGCTCAACAGCGGGGCTTTAAAACCATTGCCTGGGCGCAGGGAATCGGTCCATTGCAGCGTCCTCTAACCCGCTGGATGGCGCGACAATGTTTTCAAGGGTGTACAGGCGTCAGTGTGCGCGATCGCACCTCAGCCGCTCTCCTAGCCGATTGGCAGGTGCCGTTTCGGGTTGCTCCTGATCCAGTCTGGGCATTAGACTCAACCCCAGTCCCTGGATTGTGGGATTTACCGGCACCCAGAGTCGCCGTCACCTTGCGATCGCACCCCCATCTTACCCAAGAGCGTCTCGCCAACCTCACCCAAGCTCTGATCGCCTTTCAAGGAGCCACCAAAACCTGTATACTACTTGTGCCATTTCAGGCATCTCAAGATCTGAGCATCGCCCAATCCATTGCCTCCCAGCTTCCAAATACCCATCAGATTTTCCAGCTCGATGAACCCCAACAATTAAAAGGATTGTTTCGCGGGGTAGAAATGGCAATTGGGATGCGCTACCACAGTCTGATTATGGCAGCAGCCCAAGACTGTCGCTGTTTTGCCTTAAGCTATGACCCGAAGGTTGATTCCCTAATGGCAGAACTCGACTTGCCGGGATGGAGGTTAACCGACATACCCAATGACCCAAACGCGATCGCGCATACCTGGATCGATTACTATGCCAATGGTAATCCTCTTAGCCGCGATCAAATCCAATCCTTAGTCGATCGGGCGTTGATGCATCAAGATTTATTGGTAGACATCCTCGTCAAGGAGTCATGAAAAACAAAGGCAGAGGGCAGAAAGCAGAAGGCAGAGGGGTAGAGGGGGTTTATTCCGATGATTTTGCATACTCTGGTGAGGCGGTTGTTAAATTCTCCCAGCACAATTTGTAATCTGGCGAGTTTTGTGTCTTACTTTGGAAAGGAGTCAAAAACCAGGAAATCTTAACTCACCTTGGCTCTGAGCCATCCCCCAGCTTAAAACCCAAAATACTGGTTTATATCAATAACAACTTAAAATTCATAGTCCATAATTGATAATTTGGTTGATTTGTGACCCTCTGGATGAAGAGCAATGAGTGATTCTGACACCCCCAATAAAGAGCCTCTCCCGGAGTCCAGTGAATGGACTGATGAGAGTGCTGAACATACTCCCGATGAGCCAGAGAATCCTGAATCTCAGACGCTGCTCAACCTCTTTCAGATAGCCGACATGAATGAGGATGAACCCCAGCCGGATGTGGACATCGACCAAACCGTCGAGTTAGACTCCCCACTCAACGTTGAGGCAGAACCTAGCGATCCTGAATCACTCCCCACCCTGGCAGAATCTCGCAACAAAGACGCGGATTGGTTTGCCCTTGCTCAAAAAATGCGCCAGCGCAATCGCCGCTTGCTCGAACAAATTGCTCAACTTCAGGGCGCCCTGAATGAAAAACAAGACGCCTTAAACGCCGAGATGCTGCGATCGCAAGAGCAGGATAGTCTGATTGTCCGCCAAGGTGAGGAACTTAACACGCTGCAAGACCAATTAACTCGTCTCTTCCATACCCTAGAATCCTCCCATCAAGCCGCAACTCGTCAGCAAATTCTGATTGAAACTTTGTCCGAGCAACTACAAAGCTCTCAAGAACGAGTCGCCCAACTAGAACGGGAATGCGCCCTCACCCAGCAACGGAATAACGAACAATCCCATCAATTAGTGCAATCGGCTAATACCTGTCGAGAACTGAAAACCCGCTTACACCGACAACAACAGCAAACCTTACAATTCAAAGTCGCCCTGGAAAAATGCCTGGAAATGCCGAATCGTCAGGTAAGCGAAGCCCAACCTACCCGTCCAAAACGGGATGTAGGCGGTGTTGTCCCCAAAGCCCAACCCATCCAACCGTGGTCCACTCAACAGGATTTCCTCGCCGACGAATCCTCAACGGATACTGAACCCCTGTGGAATCGTCCCCTCCAGCTTGATTCATTATTGGCGACATCTACTGATACCGAAGACGTTACTGAACCCACAGAGTCTCACCCATCAACAACGCCAATTGACTCAATCGTTACTCCGATTTCAGGCAGTACGGCGGCGGAGTTAGAAGCCGAGCGACAACTTCTGGCGGAAATGAACTCCCTGGCGCAAGCTTCAGGATTATCAGAAGTAGCATACGATTTAACTCAGGAGCCAAACCCTTGGATGCTCGAACCTGGAAGGGACGCCGAAACGGTTGATGAATCCGGATTCTCCTCAGCAGAGACATCAGAGACTGAAGATGAAGGGGATGAAGAGAATGAGGTGACTCTCCCCCAACCCAATTGGCCCTCACCCGTCGTTTATCCCCTACGACGTCCGAAAAAAATTAAGTCATTGTCATCAATTGAGTTACCGAGTTTTCCCCGGTATCGCCCTGTCTAGATAATCGATATAAAACAAATGTCCCAATCCTTAGAGCATCAAGAGCGAGATAGCCTGGACATTCAATTACTGGTTCTGGATATTGATGGCACGATCGCGGGTGAAACCAATACGATTACAGAACCTGTAAAGCAAGCCATTCGTAGGGTACAAACAAAGGGAATTCAAGTCGCGATCGCAACCGGACGCATGTACTGTTCTGCTTTACGCTTCCATCGGGATATCGGTTCTACTCTACCGATTCTGGCGTATCAAGGCGCATGGATTCAAGATCCCGCCACACAGACAATTCACCGACATTTATCAGTCTCCCGTGCTAGGGCTGAACAATTATTAGATTACTTTGAGAGTGACATGCTGCGATCGCAGCTTTCCGTGCATTTCTATATCAATGACCAATTGTATGTTCGGGAAATGACCCCCGAAACCCAACGCTATGCTCAACGGGCAGATATTGAACCGCTATCGGTGGGTGACTTGCGCCAGGTACTCACGAACGAACCCACCAAGGTATTAGCCCTCTGTCAGGATACAACGGTTATCGACCAATTATTTAGCCGCTTACGCCAGCAATACACCCCAGCTGAACTTTACCTGACTAAATCAGTCGCCACCTTCTTTGAAGCCACCAATCCCCTCGTTAACAAAGGAGAAGCCGTGCGCTACCTAGCAGAAGACTTACTGGGACTATCTGCCCAAAATATTATGGCAATTGGTGATAACTTTAACGATATTGAAATGCTGGACTATGCTGGGTTCGGCGTCGCCATGGGCAATGCGCCTCTCGAAGTTCAGGCGATCGCGCAATGGGTAGCGCCCTCTGTTGAACAAGATGGCGTAGCTACAGCTATTGAAGCGTTAATTTTATAAAGTTTAGCTGGATCAGAAAGGGAACCGACGACTGTCCGTGTTTCGTCTCGGTTCCCTCGCTGGTTCGCTCCTCACACATTCAGAATCATACCGGAATAAGTGGAAAATGTCACGCCTCGTAAGAAAAGTTGTTTTTCTATGCTCCTAGAATAAAAAAACCTTTCCTTTCACCTATACCCAATTCTTCATCTCCCCCAGCACCTACAACGCTCTAGGAGCAGATACACCCAATTTTTCCAGGAGCGATCGCAACACCACCTGTGTAACCCCGATTAACCCCAATCTCGCCCGCGCCAAGGGCAAATCATGAATCTTCACCTCTCCCCAAATTCGGCAGGATTTGTAAAATTGCTCATAAGCCTCACTGACAGCCAATCCTTGTTTAACCCAACGCTGACAATCGGAAGTACTGATCACGTCTAACAGATCAAAAAGCTGGACAATCAAATCCCATTCAGCAGGATGGTTTGTACGTAGCCGTACCAACTCCCTATCGGAGTCTCCTGCATCCTGGAGCCAAGGAATTGGATTTGGGGAAATGATCGTAATTGGGGATTGGTGAGTGGTGACTGAAAACAATTCCTCCTTGTCTCCCCCAGCTTCCCCAGCTTCCCCAGCTTCCCCAGCTTCCCCAGCTCCCCCAGCTTCCCCAGCTTCCCCAGCTCCCCCAGCTTCCCCAGCTCCCCCAGCTTCCCCAGCTCCCCCAGCTTCCCCAGCTCCCCCAGCTCCCCCATCTCCCCCATCTTCCCCCCCTCCTGTATCGGTGATCTCAATCAATCCCTGTTCGTCAGCTAGGCGTAAAAGCGAACAGCAACGAGCATGAACATATTGAATGGGAAAAAGCTGATCAGAATCCGGCTGATTGTGTTGAGAGTTTTCTCGATTCCCTCTTCCTTCTTTTGGGTGAAATTTATCGTTTAAGTCATTTTGGGACACTGATGGAAAATAGGGTATTTTAAAGCACTCTTGTAAGTAAGTAGCTAAAGCGCGATCGCTAAGTCCCAAAAGAATCCAGCCTGGAGGCAATACTTCAACGGTAAAATTGATACCAATCGCGTCAGCAGACTCTTGAGAAAGCGTTAGCAACGCTTCGGTGAGCTGATGGGCAATGTCTAAGGGAGTCTGTTGCCAAGCCGAAGATAACTTAAGTGCGATCGCTGACCGATAGCATACATAATTATAAATAGAGGTACGGTGTAAAGGTACAGTATTCGGTGTCAACTGAGCCGCTATGGGTAAGGTATTGATTCTGTCAATTGCCTGCCAAAGCTGTCGTTGAAACTGAGATTTGATACTCACATCTTTACTGAACGACTTTACCGTAAAAACTCGGTAGTTAGATGTATTTTTAGCTACTTTAAACTCCATGTACACTGAGAGACAAATGGGATCTCTATCCTAATCGATCTATGAATTTCCAACCCTCAACCTCAGACCCATCCCGACCATTCTTAACCTGGCAACGGATTCTGGATTGGGCGCAGGAACACTACCGCGATCGAACGTTTAGCAAAGATGAGCGAATTCCCACTCGTTCAGGGTTGCTGTATCTCGTGCAGCGAGGTGTAGTACGCCTAACGGGTACCACTCAACTGAGTTCCCATGACTCAACAGACGGATCATCATACCCAATTTTAGAAGAAGCCTTTTTAGGATTTGTCAGTGCAGGTCAGCCGTTTGAAATTGTCGCCCAATCGCCCTTTACTCTGTCTGCCTACTCCCATATTGACCAAACCTCAGTGTTCTGGATGTACTGGCATGAGCTAGACAATTGGCCCCACTTCCGGCGTGAGATTTTTAATGCGTTCCACTATCAACATCAGCGTAAACTCCTATGGTTAAGCACATTAGGACAACGCAAAACTATTGATCGCCTTTTCGGATTACTCACTCTAATCATTGAAGAATTTGGCGAACCGACACCCGATGGTTACTGTTTGCCATTTCCTTTAACTCACGGGCAAATTGGTAGTGCGATTGGTGCCACTCGAGTCACTGTGACTCGCTTAATGGGAAAATTACGCAAGAAGGGATTGATTAGCACCTACGGGGATAATTTAATTTGCTTACCCATGCAATCAGTTGATTTTGATGAGGATGGTTCAAAATCAAGCTAACCGGGTTTAGCATAGCCGTTGATGAGTTGTTAGCATAAAGTTTGTAGTTGCGCTGTCTTCATTCCTGCAAACCTAAACCTGAGAACCAGTCCATGAAAATAAGTAAAATAATTATCAAGGGCTTTCAACAGTTCAATAATTTCCAGTTGGATTTGGTAAACCCCAAGACAGGTAAACCCATATATAAAATATGCTTTATTGGTACAAATGGAACGAAAAAAACAACAATTTTGGAGCAAATAGTTAATTTATTCAATAATTTTAATGGTCATGAAAATGAGCCACAGCCACTGCAAAACATGCCATTCTTTGCTGTAAAATTTTCTGCCTCGTCTGGAGATTTTTTTGCCTGCCATTATCCCTGTAGCGGTTCTGGTTCGTATCGTACTCCAATAGTCTACTATCAAATAGTCTACTATAATGCTGATGTCGAACAGACTGACGAATGGCATCGGTTTGTCACTGATCCAACCCAAAAAACCGTACCACCGAACTTCTGCGGACAACACTACATTTCCAGTCAGCCAGTTCCCTCGTTTACCAGTAAGAGAGATTTAATTATTCATGTACCAGCGGATCGGTCATTGCTTTTACAGAAAGGAGATTTACCCGTAACAACACTTGACGAAGCTTTAAAGCTATTCCAAAATTTTCCAGCTTATCACTTTATATCTATGGAAAATGCCGGAGAGTTTTGGAAATTATTAATTTATCTGGTCAAAAAACGGGAGAGTGATTACCTAGAACACTTAAAGAAACCTGAAAATAAAAAGAAAACGATTGAAGAGGTTGAGGCGGAATTCAACAAAAATAATCCAGACATTCTCCAAGGAATTGGAGACTTATGGAATCGAATACTAGACAAGCCAGGTAGCGATATAAATCGCAAACAGGAGTTGATTGCTGAATATCTAGAAATCGGAAACGCCTATAACTTTGATCCATCCACATGAGATATCTGAGAAAGTCAGCGCAGTCAAAGATAATTTCTAATCAGTGGCAGTATTCAAATCAAAGGGATAGAACTATTGATTGCGGTCGATCCTTAGTGTTGAGTTAGGACTTCCTGATAGTCTGATCGAAAGGATTAACAAAAGCTCGTGAGATTCCCATAGGAGAACATAGCACAACAATTTACTGGTTAGTAGCCGCGATCGCACCTTGTCCTTGGGGTGAACCAACATAACCCAGAAAAGCTTGCACCTGCGGCGTTGCAGGTTGCTTGTAGACATAGTAAAGTTCTCGTTGATAGGGATAATTTGCCGCTTCTGGAGTTAACCCATCGACGGGTACAATTCGCACCGTTTGTTGATCGGCAACTTGGGCGTAGGTGGCATAACTAATTCCATTACGTCCCAATTCTCGCAAAATGGGAGTGGTTGCATCTCGTTGCATTGTGACAATATTAGGTGTTGCACCAAATTGTCCACCGTTAAGTACCAGTTCTTGAAACGCTTGACGAGTTCCGCTAACCGGGGGGCGATTAATCACCCGAATCGGTTCTGAAGCACCACCGACTTGTGACCAATTGATAATTTGTCCTTGAAAAATTTGCTGCACTTGCGCCTGAGTTAAGCCTCGCTGAAAGGGATTAGCTTCACCCACCACGATCGCGATCGCATCTTTCGTTACAGGTACAGCCACTAAGCCTTGGGACTGTTCTTGGGAGGTTAGAGGGCGAGAAATCGCCGCAATATCTACACTTCCGGTTAACAGCGTCCGAATCCCCTGATCTGAACCCTCAGCTTGGGTTTCCACAGTTGTACCTTGAAACTGCTGTTCAAAACTTTGTTTCAAGGCTTGATTAATTTGCACCATACTCGTCGAACCTGCTATCCGGACAATTGTGCCACTGGGGACAGCTTGGGGCGGCGGAAAAGCACTATTGGGATTCGCGGCTGGCGTTCCTGGATTGGCAGGTTGAGTGGGTGGGGATGGATTTTGAGTCGAGTTATTCTCACCTCCTGTCAATGTTCCTAAATTCATCCCCGATTGACGAGTAAACCACCAAAAACCACCCGCTAATATAACAACTGTAATTACCAACGCAGCAATAAGTGTTCCAGTTTCGTTTTTCTGTGACATAATTAAGGGTCATTTGTCATTTGTCATTTGTCATTTGTCATTGGTCATTTGGAATCATTTCCCCTATCTTCCCCATCTTCAAGGCTAAAACTAATACAGTCGTTTCGTCTTTATGAGACATGCGATCGTGACTTCAAGTCGCCAAATAACCAATCACCTCTAGCTTACCTGGTAATTGTCCAGTTTTTTCGCATCCCCCTTGTCTCCCTTATCCCCCTTCCTTCCCTAGAGTGACAAAAGAGCGCCAGAGCCAGTCTAAATGATTCGTGAACAAAAATGGGACTAAAAACCTTGTCTAGCAAGGCTTGTTATTTTACAACTGATTTAGACGCCTGATAGCTTTACAAAACAACAAAAGCTAGCTGGAGTCTGTTGGGTTTCACGTTGTTCAAACCAACCTATCAAAGTCATACCAAATCCGGGTTAGTCATCCCCGTTATAACCCAGTCCGCGCAGGCGGACTTTGTTTGTGTAGCAGCGATTTCAATCGCCGTGGCAAAAGGGGGTAACAAAGGCGAATTTGGTATTAGCACCGCTATAGTCCCAGAGGGATTTTAATCGCCGTGGCGGGGGTTATTAAACAATGAACAATCAATAGCGAATACGCGGGTCAATTAAAGCATTGATAATATCAATCGCAATACTCGCCATCACCACAATCGCCCCAAAAAATACCATAATTCCCTGCACTGTCGGGTAATCTCGTAACTGAATCGCTTCATATAATCGATTCGCTAATCCGGGCCACGAAAAGGTCACTTCTGTTAATACCGCACCCCCTAACAACGACGCAAAAGTGAGTCCCATTACCGTAATCACCGGAATCAACGCATTTTTTAACGCATGACGCAGCAAAATCGTCCATTCCTGAATCCCTCTAGCGCGTGCAGCTTCTACATAATCAGCCTTCAGCGTTTGCTTGAGATTCACCCGGACGATGCGCTCAAAAATTCCACTTAGGAGAATTCCTAAAGTTAGCGAAGGTAGAGTTAAATAATATAATGCCGTTAAAAATTGGTTGAAATTCCCATTCAACAAACTATCAACGGTATAAAGTCCGGTGAACTCTGGCGGCGGAGTTACTGATGCCGGAAATCGTCCACCTAGGGGAAACCATCCTAACTGTACGGCAAAGATTAACTGAACAATCATTCCTGCCCAAAATATCGGTAAGGCGTAGGTAATAATCCCAAATAGCCGCCCCCCTAAATCAAAGACTGTACCAGGACGAGAGGCGGAAAAAATACCCACACCAATTCCTACCGTTATCGCGACTATCATACTACATACCGCTACTTCTGCCGTCGCCGGAAAATACTGCTGAATCACTTGCCAAACGTCTCGTCCTTGGTCACTAATTGAACTGCCTAAATCCAGGCGAAGTAAACTGAATAAATAATTGACATACTGTAAAGGTAACGGTTGATTTAATCCCAACCGTTCTCGAAATTCGGCTTTTACACTTTCAGGCGCACGATTACCAATAACCGCATCAATCGGATCTCCTGGCGTAGCGCGGAGAAGCAAAAATACGATAGTAACAATCGTAAACATCATTAACGGTGCCAGAAGCAACCGGGCGATGACATAGTAAAGTAAGGCACGAGAACGAGACATCCGAATTCAAATTATGGCGAGTAGGATTAACACAGGTTTGTAGTTGCGCTTTAGCGCCATTCCAATATTACGCAAAGCAGAACTCTTTTCTATCTGATATATTGCACCATTTTCAATAAGCCGCGATACCCGCCAATAATTCAAGTTCTTGGCTTATAGCTTAAGTTCAAGCTTAGTGGACTAAAACTCTTATCCAGTCGTCTTTAGACGACTTAAGCTTTTGGTTCCTTGGGTTTGAACCCAAGGCGGTTGGTGAGACTACTTAAGCATTTTTATCAACCTGCCAAAACGAGATACCAATAATTGGGTTAATTTCCACGTTCTGTAAGCTGTCTTGAGCAAACGCAAATTCTTTTTTCTGCAATAAGGGAACCAGCGGCACATCTTGAGCCATTAGCTCTTGAATTTGCCCAAATAGTTGTTGTCGCGCCTGGGGATCTTGTTCCTGGCGTTGCGCGTCAATGAGTTGGTTCATTTTCTCACTGTAATAGAAGAAACCTTGACTTTGACTAGCACCTTCCTGACATCCAGTTTCCGCTGATCCTTTCGTACAACTGAAAAAGGGACTGATGTAATTATCCGCATCGCCAAAATCCGGGAACCAAGCGACTAAATAGCTGGGATAAATGCCTTTGGGAATATTACCAAATAGGGTAGCAGATTCAACAGCTTGCGGTTGAACTTGCATCAAACCATCCATTTTTTGCTCGGCATATTCCTTGAGAAGCGTAACAATTTGTTGGCGTTGAGGGCTATCTGAACTGTACCAAATTTCCAATACAAACGGATTTTCAGCCGAAAAACCTGCCTCGGTTAACAGTTCTTTTGCCTTGTCCACATTGCCATCCCCATACGGTTCCTTAAATACAGGTTTGGTGGTGGCAAAAGTGTCGGGTATAATACTGTAAGCGGGTTCCGCTTGACCCCGATAGACGCGATCAATGATTAACTGACGATCCACTAACGCCGCGATCGCTTGTCGGACTTCGACCTGATCTAAGGGTTTTTGCTTGACATTTAGCACTATATAGTCTACGCGACTGCTGGGCTTTTCTAGTACCTGATACCCTTTTGATTCAGCATCCTCTTTAAGGCTGAGAATTTGATCGGCATCTAAGTCACGATAGGCAATATCAACCGCACCTGTGGTAAAGGAATTGTACAAGTTAGCGGGACTACTGAGAAACTGAAAGTCAATCCCTTGATTGGGTGGTTTTTCTCCCCAATAGTCCTCAAATACATCCACTTTGACTAAATTTGGCTCAAATGAAACCAGTTTATAGGGACCTGTTCCCACAAAATCATTGGGTTTAAATTTGCCTTGCCCAATTTCATAAGCTTGAGGCGAAACCGCACTTAATCCAGGAAAGGCTAGTAGGTAAGGGAAGGGAGCAAAGGCATTTTTTAGCTTAATTGTGAGTTCGTATTCCCCTGTGGCTGCTACGGATTCCATAATGTTAGAAAGTAGGGCTGAAGGTTTACCCCCGTTTTCACTAAACCGCCTCAAGGAAAATGCCATGGCGTCTGCGTTAAAGGGTGTGCCATCATGGAACGTAACGCCCTGACGCACAGGAATCGTGTAGGTTAACCCATCATCACTGACTTGCGGGAGTTCTGTCGCCAGTTGAGGAATCAGCGTATCTGTCTCCCCCTCGTAGGTATAGAGGCGATCGCCTAAGCTGGTAATAACATCACTAATTGCCACTTCATAGGCATCAGCGGGGTCAAGGGTTCGGGGTTTGGCAACGGAACCCACAGCGATGCGTTCAGGGCTACTGATGCTAGTGACGGAACTTGCAGCATTATCAGTGGGTGTATTTTGCCCACCACAGCTAATAATCAGGATGCAACAGCAGCAGAATAAACCGAGAAACTGGATAATCTGCCGTTTCTGATGAGATAAGGGAAATTTCATAATGTAAGTAGGTGGACACAATTAAAGTTAACGGTTGAGATTAGGGAACAGGGAACAGTAACGGTTTGAGGACGATTTACAACACTTGATTCGCTTCTCGACAGGCTTGAAAGCGTTGGCGTGAGGCGTTGAGGGTGGCGATAACTCCTGGTTGGGTGTCGAATAATTTTTGTTTTATTTTAATTATTCAACTATTGCCATCCGTTCGCTACTTAAGTCAAGATCGTAATTATATGTGATGGAAGGGTTTAATCCGATGACCATTTCTGCGGATAGAGTATTTTCAAATTTACAGAAAATTGACCAAGTTGATCCAGTAACCAGTGCTATCTACCGAGAACAAGCCCAAGAGGTGCTGGCTACACCATCGATCACGCTGAAACTTCGATCCGCGATCGCGGATCGACTCAACCGCGCTAATAACGATTTAGCATTGCATACCGTAGGCAGCGAAGATAGTTACTAGTTGAGGCTGGTGGGCAATGCCCACCCTACGGTCTATTTTCGGCTAGTTTAGTGGGAATTTAATTCCATGGGGTTGAGTCAAACTGCCTGAGCCACGACTCAGCTTGAGTTGAGCTACTCTAAAGAATAGAGAACGATTCGCCATAGCAATCAGGGGACTACTCATGTTAATTTTGATTGCTCATCCTAAATGTGGCAAAAGCTCAAGCAGAATATTTCTAAATGGCAAGGGGTACTGATCACTGCCCCCACTGTCGCCGGATTGGTGATCGCTACGGCTTGGACGGGTTCGTTTCAGCTTCTCGAATGGGCAACACTTGACCAATTTTTTCAGCAGCGTCCCCAAGAAGCTGTTGACTCCCGGATTCTGGTGGTAACCATTGATGAGTCTGATATTACCCAGATTGGAACGTGGCCCATTCCTGATCAGGTCTTAGCACAGTTACTTAGAAAAATAAACGCCCAACAGCCGAGGGCGATTGGCGTGGATTTGTACCGTGATTTGCCAGTCGAACCGGGTCATCAGGAATTAGTCGAGGTGTTTAAGTCTACACCGAACCTGATTGGTGTGGAAAAAGTCGTGGGCGAAACGGTAGCACCATCGCCAACCCTAAAACAACAGGATCAAGTGGCGATGGCTGATTTAGTCTTGGATGCGGATGGCAAAGTTCGTCGCGGATTGCTGTCTGTGCAATTAGACGATGAGTCCATCCACTTAGGATTAGGGGTAAAGCTGGCGTTAATGTATCTCGAAGCCGAAGGGATTACCCTGCAAATGACGGATGAAGCCAAGAGTCATTTACAGTTGGGTAAGGTGGAATTTGTGCCATTGACGGGGAATGAGGGTGGCTATGTTAATGTCGATGCGGGTGGTTATCAGATTCTATTAAACTATCGCGGACCGAGAGAGAACTTCCAAACTGTATCCATTGCGGATATTTTAGAGAACCGAATATCAGCAGATTTGATGCGCGATCGCATTGTTCTGATTGGCGCTACCGGACAAAGTGCTAACGATTTATTCTTTACACCCTATAGTCAAAATACCATCGGTTCTCGTCAGCAAACACCGGGCGTGATTATTCATGCCAATATCGCCAGTCAGATTATTAGTGGGGCGATGGCGGGACGCCCTTTAATTAAGGCGATTGATGGACGCCCTTTAATTCCCTTCATTGATAGAATAAACCAACTGTCCTGGCTGACAATTTGGGTTGATCCAGTCGAGTGGTTATGGATTATTGTCTGGTCTTTTATTGGTGCGGGAGGAAGCTGGAAACTCCAACAAGCGAACCAATTCGCGGATAGGATTTTTCCCCGATGGATGGTTGTTGGTTTCGGCACGTTCTTCATGGGTAGTATCCTGGTGGTGGGGAGTTATGGCGCGTTTCTCGTTAACTGGTGGTTGCCCGTGGTTTCCCCTCTAGTGGCGTTAATCGGATCATCAATGGCGATCGCGCTTTACCAAACCTGGGAATTGCAACTCTACAATGCTGACTTAGAGATTTTACTCGAAACCACCACGGCTCATTCCGATGCGATTGAGGAAGAGTTACATCAACAAGCCGAAGAAGCCGCACGGGAAAGCGAACGCCGATTAGCCCAATTTTTGGAAGCGGTTCCGGTTGGGGTAGCGGTATTAGATGCAAGTGGCAAAACCTATTACCTGAATCAACGGGCGCAACAGTTAATGGGTAAAGGCGTGGTTCCGGATACTTTTGCTGAACAATTCGCTCAGGTGTATCAATTTTATATTGCTGGAACTGAACAACTCTATCCGGCGGACTTATTGCCCGTCGTGCAAGCGTTAATGGGAGAAAGCGCCACGGCTGATGACATTGAAATTCACCAGGGCGATCAGATTATTCCTATTGAAGCTTGGGGTATCCCAATTTTTGATGAAGGGGGCAAAGTCACCTTTGCGATCGCGGCGTTTCAAGATATTACTGAACGTAAAAAAGCTGAAGTTGAACGTAAGAATTTCACGGCTCAACTCCTGCAACTGAATCAAGCCTATGAACGGTTTGTCCCGGAAAATTTTCTGCAATTGCTGGACAAGAAAAGTATTGTCGATGTCAAACTCGGTCAGGCGGTGCAGAAGGAAATGTCAATTCTATTTTCTGACATTCGTTCCTTCACCACTCTCTCGGAACGGATGAGTTTAGAGGATAATTTTAAATTTATTAATGCCTATCTGTCGCGCATGGAACCCGCTATTGTCGAACATGATGGCTTTATTGATAAATATATCGGCGATGCGATTATGGCACTATTTAATGGTAGTGCTGATGATGCGGTTCGCGCCGGAATTGATATGTTAAACCGATTGACTGATTATAATAAAACGCGGCGACGCCCGGATCGTCCCCCAATTCAGATTGGGATTGGGATTAACACTGGTTCACTGATGCTGGGAACCGTGGGCGGACACAATCGCATGGATGGTACTGTGATTAGTGATGCGGTCAATTTAGCGGCTCGCTTAGAACAGCTTACCAAAGAGTATGGGGTATCCTTATTAATTTCTCATCACACGTTTTTACAGCTCAATCATCCGGTTGAATATGCTTTCCGGATTATCGGTCAAGTTCAGGTTAAGGGAAAACGGGAAATGGTCTCTGTTTTTGAAATATTTGAGGCAGATCCACCAGAACTTCGCTCGGTAAAGTTAATGACAAAGCCTGATTTTGAGAAGGCTTTATTTCTGTATAGTAAACATTTATTTAAACAAGCCGCGCCAATATTCCAAGAGTGTTTAGAGATTAATCCCGTTGATCAAGTGGCTCAAATTTATTTAGACGCCTGTCAGAAGCAGTGTGAGGATTGAAATCGTTATCGTGGGGGGAACAGGGAACGGGAAACAGAGAACAGGAAATACCCAATTTAATAATAGCCGTTAAAATAAGTTAATTGTAGGGGCGGGTTTAGCCGTTTAATTTGGGTATCTACCGATAACCTCTAAACCAAACCCGCCCGTTATTATAACGTGGGTTTAACGTTGATGAATTTCTTTTTTCCGCTTCTGGGACTGCTGCTAGGACTCTTCGCGATCGCGATTCTACTCTATCTGGTTACGGGTCGCCGCTATCAATCCTCTGAATCGGTGGTCAATTCTTATGACCAATGGACAGAAGATGGTATTTTAGAGTTTTATTGGGGCGAACATATTCACTTAGGGCATTATGGCTCACCGCCTCAACCCAAGGATTTTTTAGTCGCAAAATCAGATTTTGTGCATGAAATGGCGCGTTGGGGAGGACTCGATAAATTACCTCCAGGAACCACTGTTTTAGATGTCGGGTGTGGCATCGGCGGCAGCAGTCGTATTTTAGCACGGGAGTACGGGTTCGCCGTAACCGGAATTAGCATCAGTCCCCAACAAATAAAACGCGCTCAAGAGTTAACGCCAAAGGACTTAGATGCGACGTTTTTAGTCGATGATGCGATGGCAATGTCTTTCCCAGATGCCAGTTTTGATGTGGTTTGGTCAATTGAAGTGGGTCCTCATATTCCCGATAAAGCTCTTTTTGCCAAAGAATTAATCCGGGTACTCAAGCCTGGTGGTATTCTGGTTGTTGCTGACTGGAATCAACGGGATGATCGCCAGAAACCACTTAATTTTTGGGAGCGTCCGGTGATGCGGCAACTCTTGGATCAGTGGTCTCATCCGGCGTTTTCTAGCATTGAAGGGTTTGCGGAACGGTTGCAGGAAACCGGACGGGTTGAGGGCAATGTAAAAACGGCAGATTGGACAGACGAAACGCTTCCATCTTGGCTTGATACTATCTGGCAAGGCATCGTTCGACCTCAGGGATGGTTACAGTTTGGTCTATCCGGTTTTATCAAGTCTGTGCGAGAAGTGCCGACAATTCTCCTGATGCGGCTAGCCTTCGGTTCTGGGCTTTGTCGATTTGGCATGTTTCGCGCTATTCGAGCCAATTCTCCAGCCAATTTAACTGAAACCGTCTCGACTCAAGCTGTGGCGACAGAACGGTGATGAATCAAATTTGACATCCTCACCGCGTTATACTGTTAGCGGTCACAAACTGAGCTTTTGTCATGCAGAGCTTAGTGAAGTACAGCGTAACATAGTCGTGAGATTCTTCACTCCGCTACAGTTCCTTCGCTTCGCTCAGGACTCAGAATGACAAATTTGACCGTGCGAAGCTACCAGCTACCAGGGGTTTGGTCACCAAACCCCTACTCTGGGTGGCGTAAACACGACTCTGCACAAAAGTGTTTTTCATGACATGGGGATATAGCCTATCCCTGCTATCCTTGATTTTGTGAAAACTGGGTCAATGTTGCCTCTAGAGATAAGTGTTATGGAGCCGTGGTTAAAATTACTTCTGCAATGGGCTGTCCCTGTTTTTAAGACCCTGGTCTATCTGAAAACGACTAATCAATTTAATGGCATACCCTTAAACGAGAAACCAACATCTGAACCCAAACCTCTTATCCTACCCTATCAGGGGGTCGATGAAGCGCCTCAACGGGAAAAACTGGTGACAATGGGGCAACATTTCGCCAATAAACTGCCAGATGTGATCAACGCGATCGCGCAAACCGTAGATGAAACAGATCAGCTAGAACAGCAGCGCTTCCAGCAACAGAAAGCCCTTCAGCAGCAACTCGTCGCCGAACATCGCCAAACCCTATTCAAACTCGCCGCCTATCAACGGGAAACCACCCTCCAGTTACCGGAAGTCCATAAAATCCTCGATCATTGGCCCCTCCGCCTGTTTCCTTCCCAACTCCTCGAACCCCATCGCCCCAATCGCCCGATTCCGCTACGAATTTTTATTGCCCCTCCCCAGGTTCAGTTTGAGCGGTTTGGCGAAATGAACTCAGAAGTGCCAGAAATTGAACTGGGTTTGGCGCAACGATTGCGAGAATTCTTAAGTCAACATTATCCCCTGCACTCTCAAGTGAGACCCACTGAATTTTTAGGCGGGGCGTGGGAGAGTAAGCGGTTTCATAGTGAATCGAGTATTAAGGCGCTGTTTAGTTTATTGAAATCTGAACCCACCTTAATATTAGAATCAGAAATTGATGGCGATTTTCTGATTTTTCGCCTCGCTTATTGGGGATTAGGGCAAGACAGTTATTGCTATTCAACCTTATGTAAGTTCTCCTATCGAGATTTTATCTATGAATCAACAAAAGCCAGGGCATTAAAATGGAAAACCACGCGAGACAAACTCCTGGCATTGGGAAAGAGTATTGAGGATATTAATGCCAAAGGCGGCGACAATGCGATTAATTTAGCCTACTTGGAAGAAGCCGAAGAATTACAGCAAGCTGGAATTGATCCGAGTGAATTGATTTTTCCCTATAAAGTGAACCGCCGCGATTGGGACAACTTTTGCCAGTTTTTAAGTACCTGTCACTGTTTAGTGGCGGGCTGGGTGGCGGATATTCACCATCTGGTTCACTCGGATGTATCACCGCTTTTGCCGGAATTATTACCACCATTAATTGCCGATATCTCTGATCCGAATTTAGTCCAAGTGGTGATACAAACTACTCTTTCAATTTATCAAGAGGTGTTACAGTCCCTTATTAGTAAACGCCCTTACTGGGAACCGGAACTGAGTTTAAAACTGGCACAGAGTTTAACCTGTTTACCCGATAAATCTTGGGCAACGGCACAGATTAAGTTCTCGGTGAAAGCGTGGCTGCAACAACGGAAACAGCCCCATCGAGAAGGCTTGCAGGCATTTGAAGCGATGCAATTGGTATTAACCCAACAGGATCACCACTATTGCCAGATGCTGCAATCCTGTTTAGCCGCTGTGGGCGATGAACAGGGGGCAAATCAAGTTCAGGAGTTGCTAGAGGCGATCGTATCCCGTCAACAGTCGCAGACAGTTGCTAATCTAAGCTTAACCTCTACGTTCACCGGACTCAGTGGCAAAGTGCAGGCGATCGCGATTCATCCAAATGGACGTACCCTGTTAAGTTGTGGGGGTGACAGTACGATTAAGATTTGGGATCTTATCAGGCTGAATTCGACACCGATTCAGCAATTAAATGGGCATTCTGGTGGAGTTTTGACGCTAACTCTTAGTCGCGATGGGCAGATTTTAGCCAGTAGCGATCAGTCGAAAAATCGCAGTTATATTAAAGTCTGGAATCTACATCAGGGTAAACTGCTGTGGACGCTTTCTGGACATCGCAAGCAAATTAATTCCCTAGCGATTAGTCCGGATAATCACACCTTGGCGAGTGGTTCCCACAAAATTAAGTTATGGAATTTAAACACAGGAGAACCCTTCCGCACGCTATTTGGGCATAAAGAATGGGTGTATTCCCTGGCGATTAGTCCCGATGGTCAAAGTTTAGTTAGTGGGAGTGGGGATAAGACGGTTAAGATATGGAAATTGGCAACCGGAGAACTATTGCGGACGTTGAGTGGACATAAAGCTAGTGTTAGGGCGGTGGCGATTAGTCCCGATGGGCAAACGATTGTTAGTGGAAGTGAAGATAAGACGATTAAACTCTGGGATTTTGAGACAGGGAAACTCCTAATTACATTAGCTGATCATACCGGAGCGGTGTATGCGATCGCGCTAAGTCCAGATGGTGAATATCTGATTAGTGGGAGTGAGGACAAGACAATCAAGATTTGGCATCTGCATCGGGGGGAACTCATGCAAACCCTTGAGGATCATACCGCCCCAGTATACGCCCTTGCTATTGGTGGTGATGGACTCCTCGCCAGTGGGAGTGAGGATAAGACGATTAAATTGTGGCGTCCCTTGTAGAGACGCGCCATGGCGCGTCTCCCTTATTGGCGTTTGTGCTATCAAGACGAACACAGAAGGTTAATCAAGGATTGAGGTATCTCTTCAAAATGCTCTAACAAAAAATCCAAAATTGCCAGATGGCGCAAGTCAACAGGTTGAGGACGATGATAGCCTTTCCCTCGGTTAAACCAACTCTGAACCGTCCCCTGGGAACGAGAACAGATGTGAGAAAGTTGCTCATAAGTGACATCCCATTTGGCATAAAACTGCTTGGGTGTCATCCCTAATTCACAGTAACAATAGAGGTGAATAATGTATTGTTCCCGCTGAGTAATTGGGCGGGGATAGTTTCGCCCTTGGGGGTTATAGCGTCCAGTTGGACTATGCACAGATAGAGGCGCAATCCGATGGCGAGAAAGGGTGGAATAACAGTAGAGATTTTGATCATTTTGATCATCTTCACTCATCGGTTCAATCTCCTCTATTTCCTCACCATGGCGCAGGGTATTTAAAGCGCCAGCGATGAGTTTACCGTTGAGGCTTTCGGTCAACTGCTGAATAAATAGCTTCGCGATCGCATGGACTTCAGCATCCGTTAGATGCATTTGCGACGCATCAAAATCAATATCGCGGTAGTGCTTGAGTAGAGACAGGAGTTGGGTAATCCCAAATTCCGTTAACGCTTGCTGGGTAGAGGTTTCAGCGGTATAGCTGGTGTCGAAGTGAGGCGGTAAAGGTTTCATAGGCTTCTTTTCCTTATGTCATATTAGTGTACTGCTTACTTGTAACAATGTTATAACATAACAATCAAAATTAAAACCCCCTTCTCTCAAAAAAAGAGCCAGGGGGGAAATACTTGAATCAAAAAAACGTAGGGTGGGTTAGGCGGGACTTAAACCGAAGCAATAACCATTTAATGAACAATCCGCCGTCACCCACCAATATTAACGGGACGGTGTATTATTTAATTAATAAGTCAGGAATAATCATTAATATTGGTGGGTTTCCTAAGTCAACCCAACCGACTCTCATATTCAGGCTTCTCCCATTAACTGTAGTACAGCGTCAATAAACCTCTGACTAAAATATATTCCTTGTTTAAGCATCGCATCTAAAAATGGTTTGACTTCTTCAATCTCTCCTAATTGCTTCGCTTTAATCAAAATTCCAACTGAACCGGAAACATTAAGATTGAGAGACTCTGCTACCTTTCTACCCGTTAACTCATCAATTAAAACAAGTTTAGCCTTTTCTTCTAATGCCAAGGTAATTACTTCTGCTTCTCCTCGATCAAGGCTAGGCAGTAGTAAAGCGAGTTGTTCTTTAGCAGTAATCGTCTGACGATTAATCCAAGTCTCTTGTTCTAAGTCAATAAATCCAGTTTTGTTGCGAGTATAATCTGATATTTCTTTAGCCACAGCATCAGGTATTGTCAACTCACCAACTATTTGTCGCAATAAAGATAACTGATTAATTTTTGCAAAAGCAATTAAAGGTGTGGCGTTGCTGATAATCATTGTTTGTTTATAACTGACTTATTCCTTGGATTTCGTGTTCTAAAACGGATTCATCATAATCAAAAACTATAATACCTTTTGCCGCTAAAACATCCATAAATTCTAAACGATTAATTCCTGCCAGTTCTGCGGCTTTGCCCAAAGATAATTTTTTCTCCTGAAAATAGGTGATTGCTGCTAACAAGCGCAGATTTTGGGTTAACTCCAGCGAACCCACCTTTAAAGCGGCGAGCAAATCTTGAGAAATTTGAAAAGAAATTGTCTCCGTTGCCATTAGAGTAATTATCCCTTTAGCTTTCCACCACCTTGTATTGTAACGTAGGGTGGGTTAGGCGGGAATTAAACCGAAGCGATAACCATTTAATGAAGTATCCGCCGTAACCCACCAATATTAACGGGAGAAGATATGATTTAATCAATATTTCAGACAATAATCCTAAACTTGGTTGGGTTTCCTGCGTCAACCTAACCGACAACTACACCTCAAAAAACGTAGGGTGGGTTAGGCGGGAATTAAAC
This sequence comes from Coleofasciculus sp. D1-CHI-01, assembly GCF_040218875.1. Classification (NCBI taxonomy): domain Bacteria; kingdom Bacillati; phylum Cyanobacteriota; class Cyanophyceae; order Coleofasciculales; family Coleofasciculaceae; genus Coleofasciculus; species Coleofasciculus sp. D1-CHI-01. The sequence continues at coordinate 731 of NZ_JAVJQP010000183.1, read as the reverse complement.
CGAAGCGATAACCCTTTAATGAACAATCCGCCGTAACCCACCGATGTTAACGGGGAAAAATATTATCGAATCAATATTTCAGACAATAATCCTAAACTTGGTTGGGTTTCCTGCGTCAACCCAACCGACAACTCCTAAAATCAAGCAATAGATTACACGGTTAAATCGGGCGCACGTCAGTAATTGGTGTCAACTTAAGGTGAAAGTCAATGCTGGCAATGTTTTAAGCTGTTTCTATCTACTCCTCAACATTTTCCCCCTCATCCCCTAACCCCTTCTCCCACCGTGGGGAGAAGGGGAACCGGATTCTCTTGCTCCCCTCCCCCGTGCAAAAAAAGCGAAGCAACATCTGGTCTCCCCATGGAACAAAAAGCGAAGCAACATCTGGTCTCCCCCTTTTTAAGCAGGGGATTTTCATTTTCAAAAAATATACCAAAATAAAAGCAAAATCTTTGCTGATCAAAACCGTTTTTTTGCGAGTTTTAATTCTCTCTATTCAAAAATATTTTAAAGCCCAACTTTTTGCTTATTTTATGGTTGCAAAAAATCTGAATCTCTTGCCGATTCGTGATTTCCAGGTTTGGCTTGTCTTTTTTTTGAGTTTTCTTTTTTATTGAAATTAGTTGCCTTGAATCTATCAATCGTTAAATTAGCAACATTTTTTGCCAATGTTTTCCTAACCACGCCTGCCCTTGACTAATTGACAAAAAACCACAAGTTCGATAAAGATT
>NZ_JAVJQP010000081.1:0-22297 GCF_040218875.1 Coleofasciculus sp. D1-CHI-01 | reverse complement strand
CGGCTGTGCAGCATTTTCCATTAGTTTTTGCAAGTTTACAGACGGCTGTGCAGCATTTTCCATTAGTTTTTGCAAGTTTACAGACGGCTGTGCAGCATTTTCCATTAGTTTTTGCAAGTTTACAGACGGCTGTGCAAATTTTTCCATTAGTTTTTGCAAGTCTACAGACGGCTGTGCAAATTTTTCCATTAGTTTTTGCCAATCTCTAGACGTTTCGATACGATCTTTCTCAGACAACTCAGATTTCGCCGTATCAAGTAGAGCAAAAATTTCTTCTTTTTTAGTCAGTAAAGCCTCAATGACACCTAAGCGTATCGGTCGATGATGCATTACTTTGTGACGTTCCTTGATCACAAAATTGATAGTTCTTTTTAATTTTTGCCACTCTTTTTCATCCAGGAAGTAACGAGCAAAAACATCCCAAAAGGCAAACTTATTAGTCTTCTTTATCAGTTTGTTTCTGACTTCCGCAACTGATTCACAATCTGATAGTAGTTCGATACAATCGATTACAGATAGCATCCTACTCTCTGACCATTCAGATGTTTCTGCCGTAATTATTTTAATTAGATCATCAAATTGAGTACACTCTAAGGGGTCTAGTGGCATACCGTCTTCTTGATGCTTCTCTTGAATCGGCTGAACTTTACTCCGGAGTTCAGCAGGAGCAGTAGTATCCCACCAATCGAATCCAGAGACTTCTGTAAGGGCTTGACTAACAAATACTCGAAAACGTTGCTCTATAGCCGCTAAAATTGGGTAGGCTTGCTGCCGTATTTCATCGCCTACTTCATCAAGTAAACGCTTGGTTTTAAGTTGAGATTGTGTGATAATTTCCTTGTTAATTTTGTCATGGCAAGTATCAATATTTTCAAGCTCTCCTTCAAGCGTTAGCTGAATAGAGTTTGAATACATTGCCTCTACTGAAAGATGGATATGTGGTAATTTTGAAGCATTTGAGAGAGTTGGTGCTGAGTGAAAATTGGCAAGCGCAGCAAGTTGGCTAGAGCGTCAGTCGGTGTCATTACAATTAGACGTCATGTTCCAGAGGTGCCATGGTACGTTTGTTAATTGTAGGGGCGGGTTTAGGGGCTAAATCTAACGTAAAAGCCGATAACTGAACAACAAAACCCGCCCTGATTAACTGTTATTGCCTACCCTCTTTCCAATCTTCTCCATCAGGTAGTTTAGCTAAAGCACCCTCTGACGGCGATTAGAAATCGCGGCTACACAAACAAAACCCACCTACGTGGGTTTCCAACCTTTTTTGTCAGTCCGCGCAGGCGGACTTTGTTTGTATATGCCTCTCCAATTCCATTCTGAGGGCATGGTGCTAAATTTGAAATCAACTCAAGCGCTGGCGTAGCCACAACGCCAACAGAGGGAGAGCCAGTCGATAATTTTGCTCGGAGCCGTAAATTAAACCTTTGTGTTGTAATCCCGCGATCGCACCTTGCAGACTTCCCCCTCTGGATAGGTAGTGTTTGTTTATATAATCGCGACTTTGGGGCTTGTCAGTCGGATCTAACGCTAGAGATTCCAACAGATGCGCCTGATTCGCCGGAAGCAGCATCAGTAATGACTCGAAAACCATGGATAGGTCAGATAATAGCTCTTGAATTGCCTGCTGGATGTGGCGATCGCGAATTAACCCGTCAGCCACTCGCACCGACTGCAGGCGTCGTACCAGTGCCGAAGCATCGCCTAAATGTCCCTGTACCGCATTGACAAACAATTCTAAGGCTTGCGATCGCGGATCGAATGTCAGCCCTTCGACATGCAGAACCTCCTGCGCCCAAGCCGCCACCACATCATCGGCTAAGGGGGCTAGCTGCACGATTTCTAAACTATTCCCCAGTTCATCAGGATGAATGCTAATTTCCGCGATCGTTGCTACCAATACATAACTCACCTGAGTCTGACGCTCGATTTCTTGCTTCAAAAAATTTTCCCATACCCCATGACGATCCCAAGAACGAATATGGGGGAAGCTTTCCAAAATCAGCACCACCCGTTCACCTGTAGATTCGGCTAATTCTTGTAGGAGTTCCAGTAATCCCTCAAATGCTCTCCATTGTTGCTCTTGACTCTTTACCCGAATCGGTTTTAGCTGCGCTCTACCTCGTCCGTTATCATTGAGGACAAATAATTCAGCCGCCTTGTGTTCAATCCACTCTTCCATGAAAGTGTGAGCCGTTGTACTGAGAAACGTCTGATTGATGCTCTCGCACAACAATTGGACGAAGCGTTGACCATCAGTCACCCGGATACAGTCAACTTCCAGGATTTTCACGCCAACTTCCCGAGCCGCTAGCCGTACCAGACTCCGCCGTCCGCTTCCCGGTACTCCCACAATCAACAGGTTGCCCTCATGGGCTAACACCTGGATGATTCGCTGGAATTGCGCTTGCCGTCCAACCAATTGAAATGGTGTTGATACATCCAAAATGGTCACAGTTTTAGTGTCCTGATCGCAAGAGTAGAAAGGTTTCGGCGGTACACCTTCAGTCCTTCAGCCGCCAACGGTATTCGGCGACTCAGGGCTGAGGTTAAGTATTGACTTGCCACGAATCGGTTCTTTAATCCGGCTATTGCATGTTTTATCATGTCAATCCTCTGCTCAAACCAACCCGTTGGTGTGGTATGAGTCTATCGTTGGCATTGACACTTTCCAATAGTGTCAGTCTTTTATAGCACTATTAAAACGTGCTATAAATGTTTTAGCACCTTTTCACCGGAAAGCATAGCCGTGTTAGCCGCCTATCTATTCGCCACCATTCTGGGCGGATTTTGCGGCATCATCTTAAAAAAGACGCTAGCACGGCATCATCCGACCTTAGAAAGCAGCGAGGTTGAGAAATACAATACTCCATGAGTACATTGACGATTGCCTGGATCGCACTACCGATGTTTGTGGGGTTCAGCATTTATCTGTTCCCCAAACTTGACCGATATCTCGCACTGGGCGTCGCCCTGGTTTCGGTTGGCTATGCGTTGCAGTTATTATTTGTAGCTAAAGCGCCCTTAACCCTGCAATTATTGGATAGTTTCGGCGTTACATTAATCGCTGACCAATTGAGCGGTTTTTTTATATTGACCAATGCCCTAGTAGCAACCGCCGTTATTCTCTATTGTTGGCACACGAATAAGTCAGCTTTCTTTTATACACAGACGATTATTTTACATGGCAGTGTCAATGCCGCCTTTCTCTGTGCCGATCTGATCAGCTTATACGTCTCGTTAGAGGTTATTAGTATTGCCGCATTTCTGTTAATTGCCTATTCCCGAACCAATCGTTCGATTTGGGTGGCTTTACGTTATATGTTTGTCGGCAATGTGGCAATGCTGTTTTATCTGGTGGGTGCGGTGTTGGTGTATCAGGCGAATTATTCCTTTGCTTATGAGGGTTTAAGCAATGCACCCATCGAGGCAGTTGCCTTGATCGTTCTGGGACTGCTGAGTAAAGGGGGTATCTTTATATCGGGATTGTGGCTACCCTTAACCCACTCGGAATCCGAGACACCCGTATCCGCGTTGCTATCAGGGGTGGTGGTGAAAACGGGCGTGTTTCCCCTGGTACGCTTTGCCTTGATGGTAGAGGCGATCGATCCCATTATCAGACTATTCGGTGTGGGAACTGCACTGCTGGGAGTCGGGTATGCCGTCTTGGAAAAAGATACCAAGCGCACGCTAGCGTTTAGCACCGTTTCCCAATTAGGCTGGATACTCGCTGCACCAGAAGTTGGTGGCTTTTTTGCCCTAGCCCATGGATTGGCGAAATCAACGCTGTTTTTGATCGCGGGTAACTTACCCAGCCGAAACTTTAAGGAACTCAAAGAGCAGCCGATGAATACTGGACTCTGGATTGCCCTAGTCATGGCTAGCCTCTCGATTTCGGGCTTTCCCTTATTCGTCGGCTTTGGCGCGAAGGTATTAACGTTGAAAAACGTCCTACCTTGGCAAGAGATAGTCATGAACCTGGGGGCGGTGGGAACCGCGATGGTGTATGCCAAATTCATCTTTCTGCCCCATGGGAAAGGGAAGCCTGTTCGAGCCAGTTTCTGGACTCCAATCCTATTACTGCTCGGTGCGCTGATTGCCGCAAGTGGGATGTATTTAGATGGATACACCCTGGCAAATATAACCAAAAACCTGGCAATCATCGCCGTTGGATGGTTGGCATACGTTTTGATTTTTCAACGAGTGGTACTCAAACTACCCCGTATGCTTGAGCAATTGGAGCATCTGATTGGATTCATGGGGGTGATGAGTCTAGCGTTGATTCTTCTATTCAAGATGGTATTGGCATAAGGAAGATGAGGGAGATGAGGGAGATAGGGGAGATAGGGGAGATAGGGGAGATGGGGGAGATGTGCCATGGTGCGTCTGGAAAATTAGGAGATAGGGTCAATATGGAAGAACAGGAAAAAAGGAAAGAACTGGTTAAAAGTCATGAAGATTTAGCTGTGTATCAAATGGCATTTGACGTGGCAATGAAAATCTTTGAACTTTCTAAACGGTTTCCTGTAGAAGAACGCTATTCATTAACTGATCAGATTCGTCGTTCTTCACGTTCTGTTTGTGCTAATCTGGCAGAAGCATGGAGGAAACGTCGCTATGAGGCGGCTTTTATTGCCAAATTGAATGATAGTGAAGCTGAATCGGCTGAAACTCAAGTCTGGATAAAGTTTGCTGTCAAATGTCAGTATTTAGATTTAGAACAAGGAAGAGAACTCTATGGGACTTATAATCAAGTTCTCAGTGGTTTGGTACATTTAATTAACAATTCCCATCATTGGATTATTAACAAATCCAAATGACTCCCCATCTTCCCCATCTTCCCCATCTTCCCCATCTTCCCCAGCTCCCCCCGCTTCCCCCGCTTCCCCAGCTCCCCCCGCTTCCCCCAGCTCCCCCCGCTTCCCCAGCTCCCCCAGCTCCCCCAGCTTCCCCAGCTCCCCCAGCTCCCCCAGCTTCCCCTGCTCAAACCAATCCGTTGCTGTGGCATGAGTCTATAATTGGCATTGACACTTTCCAATAGTGTCCATCTTGGTTAGCACTATTAAAACGTGCTATATATGTTTTAGCACCTTTTTCCAGGACAGCATACCCGTGTTAGAAGCCTGCATATTTGCCACCATCCTGTGCGGATTTTTCGGCATCATCCTGAAAAAAAACCTGGTGATGAAGATCATCTCCATGGATGTAATGAGTACGGGGGTTATTGCCTATTACGTACTGATTGCATCCAGAAAAGGAGAAGCCTTGTTCACACCGATTATTCCTGTCGAAAATGGGATTATTTCCCACATCGAAAATGGTGCTTACTCTGATCCAGTTCCCCAAGCGGTGATCTTAACCGCGATTGTGATCGGCTTTTCAATTCAAGCTCTAATGCTAGTCGGTGTGATGAAGCTAGCACGGGATTATCCCACCTTAGAAAGCAGCGAGATTGAGAAGCACAACACCCCATGAGTACATTGACAATTGTCTCGATCACACTACCGCTATTTGTGGGGTTCAGCATTTATCTGTTCCCCAGACTTGACCGATATCTCGCACTGGGCGTCGCCCTGGTTTCGGCTGGATATGCGTTGCAGTTATTTGTGGCTAAATCGCCCTTAACCCTGCAATTATTGGATAGTTTCGGCGTCACCTTAATCGCTGACCAATTGAGCGGTTTTTTTATATTCACCAATGCTCTAGTCACAACCGCCGTTATCCTCTATTGTTGGCACACCAATAAGACGGCTTTTTTTTATACACAGATGATTATTTTGCATGGCTGTGTTAATGCCGCCTTTGTCTGTGCCGATTTCATCAGCTTATACGTGGCGTTAGAGGTCATTGGTATTGCCGCATTTCTGTTAATTGCCTATCCCCGAACGAATCGTTCGATTTGGGTGGCGTTGCGCTATCTGTTGATCAGCAATGTAGCAATGCTGTTTTATCTGATGGGTGCGGTGTTGGTGTATGAGGCGAATTATTCATTTGCTTATGAGGGGTTAAGCAATGCTCCCACCGAGGCAGTTGCCCTGATTTTTATGGGACTGTTGAGTAAGGGGGGTATCTTTGTATCGGGATTATGGTTACCGTTGACCCACTCTGAATCGGAGACACCCGTGTCAGCGTTACTATCAGGAGTTGTGGTAAAAGCTGGGGTGTTTCCCCTGATGCGCTTTGCTTTGATGGTGCCAGAGGTTGATCCCATTGTCCGACTCTTCGGTGTGGGAACCGCACTGCTAGGAGTCGGTTATGCCGTCTTTGAAAAAGATACCAAGCGAATGTTGGCATTTCACACGATTTCGCAGTTAGGCTTTGTCCTAGCAGCACCCGAAGTCGGTGGTTTTTATGGGCTAACCCACGGGTTAGTTAAATCAGCGCTGTTCTTAATAGCGGGAACCTTACCCAGCCGTAACTTTAAAGAACTACATCATCAGCCGATTAATACCTCGATTTGGATTGCTTTAGTTATCGCTAGTTTCTCTATCTCAGGTTTTCCCCTATTGTCTGGCTTTGGGGCGAAGGTTTTGACGATGAAAAATCTTTTGCCCTGGCAAGTGATTGGTATGAATATTGCGGCTTTGGGAACAGCAATATCCTTTGCCAAATTCATTTTTTTGCCTCACGATTCACAAGGAGAGGGAAATGTCAAGCCCAGTTTCTGGTTAGCCATGATTATATTAATCGGGGGTTTAATTTTAGCAAATGCTGTGTATTACGAGGCGTATACGGTTAAGAATATCGTGAAACCCCTAGTCACTATCGCACTTGGATGGTTGGCATATTTTTTGATTTTCAAACGACTTGCCATCAAACTCCCTCGTATGCTTGAGCAATTCGATCATCTTATTGGGCTGATGAGTTTAATGTTGCTGCTGCTGTTTGGGATGGTATTCGCTTAATCTCAAACTCTTACAAATGACCAATGACCAATGACCAATGACCAATGACCAATGACGAAAAATGATTGGACATCTGAATTTGATATTGCGATTAGCCATCTGGTTTTTGCTCACCGCTAGTCTGAGTGTGCCAAATATCATTATTGGCATCGCCATCGCCCTTCTTTTGCCGGGACGCGCCAAAACTTCGGAATCATTAACGGATTGGTTACGGGTGCTGGGTGAGGTACTTGTGGCGATTCCCCAAGCGTATTTTGAGGCATTTGAAATTATGTTCCGTCCTCATAAATACGAAGATGTAATTATGGAACGAGTTAAACCCCAGCGCACACCGGGACTGATTTTTCTCGATATATTTTTAATTACGTTTACACCCAAAACTATTGTTTTAAAATACCACGAGGAAGGCTCGTATGAAGTCCATCGAATTAGCCGGAGAAAACGAACATGAATTTGATTTTAATTGGTATGATGTTGGCGTTACTTATCCCCATGTATGAGGCATGGCAGGATGATGATATTTGGCAAAAAATGTTGGCATTTGCCAGTATTGCTACCAAAACCTCAATTATGATTCTGGTTGTTTCTGTCTTACGAGACGACTGGATGATTGGAGTGGTTGGGGTAATCATCCTGAGTGTGGGAAATGCAGGATTAATGTTGTTGGCACATATCCTTAAACGAATCAATGATTTAGCGAAAGAGTCCTATTATGATCAACGTGCTTAGTTATATCTGTATTGGCGTAGGAATTGTCTTCTGGTTTTGGGGAACCTTTCCGTTGATTGGTCATAGATCTGTACTCTTTAAGCTGCATACTCTTTCGGTGGCAGATACTCTCGGTTCAATGAGTATTATCGTCGGATTGCTGCTAAAAATACCCAGTGAATGGCCCCTACTGATTCTCGCCATTATCTCCTTGGCGATTTGGAATACAGTGCTGGGGTATGTGTTGGCGTACTGTTCGAGTAGTGGGGAGGAATTTGACTATGAATCAGAGTGATCTCTATGTGATTATTGCGCTGCTGCCGTTGGCTGCCTGTATGCTGGTCTTTCAGGTGAATCCTTACCATGCTTTGGTGATTCGGGGCATTTTGGGAGCGGTGGCGGCATTGGTTTATGCAGTTTTGGGGGCGGCAGATGTGGCGTTGACCGAAGCTTTGGTGGGTACTATGCTGGCGATTACGCTGTATGCCGTGGCGGTGCGTTCATCTTTAACCCTGCGTCTTGGTGTACTGGAAGAAAGTGGCGATAAAGTGCCGACTAAGGAAGAAGTTGAGCAGCATTTTGGGGAACTGATGAATGATTTACGCCGCATTTTTAGCAAGCATTATATGCGTGTCGAGTTAGTCCCCTATACAGATCAGCAGGCGTTACATCGGGCGCTGATGGAAAAAGAAGTTCATGCCACCTGTACGCGATCGCATTCAGCAGAACTGGAGCCTCAAGACCTGACAGTATCTGAGTCTGAGACGCCATCTTATCACACCGCGACTCGGGTTCAACGTCTCTATGACATCATGCGAACCGAACTGTCGTCACCTGCGACACATTTAACCTATATCAATACACCAGATTCAGGGGAGAAACACTAATGAAATGGGTTTACATTGCAGCCGGGATCGCGCTGTACGTCATATTCCTAATCACGCCTAATATACCTAATTCGGCACCAGATTTGTCAGATATTTCTATCGTCGAAGCCGTTGTAGAAGACAGTGGCGTGTCCAATGTGGTTTCGGGTATCATTTTCCGGAATCGGTTGTATGACACGATCTTTGAAGTGGTGGTATTTACGATCGCGATTATGGGTGTGCGGTTTCTGCTGGCGGATGAAAAGCCGTTCTGCACTGTCTATCAGTTTACCGATCAACCCTCGATGATTTTGGCGCGTCTGGGAGCAACCATTTCCGCGTTGGTGGGTATCGAATTAGCGATTCGGGGACATCTTAGCCCTGGTGGTGGGTTTGCCGCTGGGGTAGCTGGGGGAACCGCGATCGGCTTGGTAGCGATTACTTCATCAACGGAGTGGATGCAGGAAATCTATAAGCGTTGGCACGCCTCTAGATGGGAGAAGGTTTCGGTTCTGGTTTTCATTGTCCTGGCAGTTATCACTCTGGCTGGAGGCGAGTTACCCCATGGAAACTTAGGCACACTGCTTAGTGGTGGGATTATCCCCCTGCTCAATATCCTTGTCGCCGTAAAAGTCGCCTTGGGTTCCTGGGCTGCTATTTTAGTTTTTGTTCATTATCGGGGATTGTTGTGATATCAAGTTCGGTAGCATCGATTGTGTAAGTGGATTTATTTCCTCAAAGCCGCCCCCAGTTTAGATGTAATCCCTGAGTCTCTGGCGGCAGTACCGGAAATGGGGTAGCATCCTTCATAAGTATGGCATCACCTTGCTCAGGGAAAATGTACCCTTGCTTCCCCAGCTTCCCCTGCTCCCCCTCACCTCACCACTTATTCAGCAAGCACTTGGAGCAGTGGTTAGATAATTAATATCGGTTTTTTATAATTCCCTATTCCCTAAAATCACAAACCTGGAGTTCCTCTCGTGCTTCGGGATGGGTTGCTAAGTAATCTTGCAACCAGATACACCCTCTGGAGAGTAATTCCCCTAACCCTTCAACGTGCCAAATCCGGGCGGTGCCATCCGATGAAGCCGTGGCAATTTGGGTTCCATCTGGACTAAAGGCAACACTAACCACAGCACCTTGATGTCCTTTAATTTCTTGTACCAGGTTTCCCTGTAAATCCCATAAACGGGCGATACCCTCGAATGAGGCGGTGGCAATCTGGGTTCCATCTGGACTAAAGGCAATATGGGTTATGCCACTGGGATGCTGGTTGAGTTCTTTGACGAGGTTTCCGTCAGTATTCCAGAGACGAATCATGCCATCAATGGAAGCCGTTGCGATATAGTCTCCATTGGGACTAAAGGCGACACTTTTAACCCATCCCTGATGTCCTTTCAATTCCTGTCGCAGATTACCTTGCAAGTCCCAAAGGCGAACCGTGCGATCGGATGAAGCGGTGGCAATCTGCGTTCCATCGGGACTAAAGGCAAGGCTTCTTACCCACCCTTGATGTCCGATCAAGTCTTGCAGTAGATTCCCTTGAATATCCCATAAGCGGGCAATACCATCGGAAGAAGCCGTGGCAATCAGTTGTCCATCGGGGCTAAATGCCACTTGTGCCACGCCGCCGGAATGGTTGGGTAAGCGTCTGTGTAATTTACCCTGGATGTCCCATAAGTGAACAGTGCCATCAGATGAGGCAGTAGCAATCATTTGCTGATCCGGACGAAAGGTGATATGGGTGACACTCCCTTGATGTCCCTTGAATGCCAGGATGGATTTCCCTTGTCGATTCCAGAGGCGAGCTGTACCATCAGATGAAGCTGTCCCCAACAACTGCCCATCGGGGCTAAAGGTGACATGGGTAACCCCATCTTGATGTCCTTGCAACGGCTGATTTTGCGATCGCGTCCACAGGTGGGCAATGCCGTCAGATGTAGCCGTGACAATGATTTGACCATCCCGACTCATGGCGAGATCTGTCACTATACCTTGATGCCCTTTTAAGTTTTGTACCACATTTCCTTGCCAATCCCACAGGCGAGCCGTACCATCGGATGAAGCAGTCCCCAAAAACTGCCCATCGGCGCTAAACATCACCTGAGTCACTCGTCCTTGATGTCCTTTGAATTCCTGCAACAGATTGCCCTGAATATCCCATAAACGCGCCGTGTGATCCGATGACGCTGTGGCAATCAACTGTCCATTGGGACTAAAAGCAACACGGGTTACTCCATCTTCATGCCCGGTAAATTCCTGCAACAAATTACCCTGAATATCCCACAAACGCGCCGTGTGATCCGATGACGCCGTGGCAATTAACTCTCCATCGGGACTAAAGGCAACGCTTCTCACCCAACCCTGCTGTTTTGGCAATTCTTGCATTTCATTTCTTTGGCGATGCCACAAGCGAACCGTACCATCAATTGAGGCGCTGGCAATACGTTGTCCATCTTGACTAATGGCAATACTGGTGACTCTGGCTTGATGTCCCGGCAATTGTCTGATGATTTTTCCTTGTCGGTTCCACATAAGAATAATGCCATCCAGGGAAGCCGTGACAATGGTTTGTCCATCCCGGCTAAAGGCGAGGCTTTCTACACTGGCTTGATGATGCAGTTGATTCCGTTCCTGAATATTGTTCAGAATTTCCTGCAACGCTAACACTGGACGAGTTGTGGGATAGTTGACTAAGGGACGCTCACCAAATGACGTTGCTAAGGTATGCCCCGCTTTCATGGCTTGCAATAATGCCTCAAGTTGTCCCAACTCAAACGTAAGCAAAGCCCTATCCCCTGCTTTTTTTATTTGCTCTTCCAGGGATTCGGTATAAGCCAGTTTCAGTTGTTGGCGGACGTAAAAACCAGTCCCTGTGGCAACCGCCAGAACCAAAGCCCAAGTCACGGCAAATTTAAGCCGATTTTGGCATTTTTCCCGCCGTGCTTGCTCCTGTGCCTGTTTAATTTTCTCTTGAGCAATTTGCATCTCTAAGAGGACTAATTTGCGCTCTTTCTTTTCAGCATCTAAAGCGCGTTCAATTTCCCATTTTTCCCATTGCTCACTTTTGGCTAAAAATTGATAATCCTGATCACTTAAGCATTGATTAGCCGCCCATTGTCTTGCTTCCTGTAACGCCTGACCGCGCAACAGTCGGGAATTATCCTGACTCTTGGATGCAAACCAGGCAGTTATTGCTTCTGAATAGGGTCGCAAGTTAGCGAGTTTTTCATTAACCCATTCCAGGTTAAATACAGTCTGATAAATGCGATTATAAACCCTTAAGGTTTGCTGCTGTTTAACTACTAACCCACTTAGGCGTAATTCCATCTGTTCTGGATGATCATTTACCGCCACTTTTCCCTGCTGCAAAAGTTGCTGATACAGCCCCAGCAAACGCTCTGCTCGTTGTTCATTACTCAGCAGGCGATCGCGAATCGTTCGTAAATGCTCCGGTTCATCCTGAGATTGCCAGTTTTCCAGGATATGAGTGTGGACAATTTGAGCAATATCGGGGGTACGGCTTTGAGTATGCTTACCAATTAAATAGCATAATTTCTGGGTGAGAAAAGGTTGTCCGCCTGTCCAGTTTAATATCTCTTTTAAAACGGTTTCTGGATCATCCACCTTATCAGCAAAACCGGGGATTAACGAGGCTTTGGCATCCTCAAATTGAAAGCCACCAAGCTGAATTGATCGCCCGATATTAAAGGGGGTGCGTTTTTTGTCATCCATTAAATTGGAAGGCGTGGCAACTCCCAATAAACAAAACGTCAGGCGATTATAATCCGGATTATCGGCTCGTTGGTTATAACAGGCGCGAATAAAGGCAAAGAAGTCGTCTTTAAAATCGAGTTTAATAATACTATCGATTTCGTCCAGGAAAACAACTAGATTTTGCTCAAACTGAGTCAGCAACACATCCTCGATAAACCAATTCAATCGTTGTAACGGTGATAATATCTCATGTTGCCTCCACCAGGCAATATCATCAAACCTAGTCGATAGACCAAAATTCCTCACCAACTCAGAAATAATACCCAGATACCATGCCTCTGGCGTCGTTTGACTTCCCAGCCGTGTCATATCAATCGACGCACATTTGATGCCTTCACTTTTGAGAATTTTCATCATCCGAACGCGCAAGCTAGACTTGCCCATCTGCCGCGAGTTCAATACATAGCAATATTCCCCCTGTTTCAATCCATCATAGAGTTCATCATCAGCTTGGCGTTTCACATAGGTGGGGTGTTGATACTTTAAGCTGCCGCCAATTTTGTAATAATTTTCAGTTCTAGTTAATACACTCATAGTCTAAATTCTGCCCTTTTTTTATTCTTGTGTAGGGGCGGGTTTCACTGCTATCGTTTCTTCCTTCACCCAGATGTAACGAAACCCGCCCTGACTAAATTGCCAATTTTGTGACAAATGACGAATGACTAATGACTAATGACTAATGACTAATGACTAATGACTAATTCAAATGTTCTCGAAAATACTGCCGATACAATTGACATCGAGGTGTAACCTGATTCCCCTGCTGTTCAATTAACCCCATACTATGTAACTTATACGCCTGCATTGTATCTAATGGCACAGGTTCAGTTGCATTTACCACCTTTTCCAGGGCGTTAGCCAGTTCTGGATGTTCTTTCAACGTGGCTAAATGGTGACGCAAATGTTGACTATAGATTCCCGCATCTGTAGCCGCATCTTGTAATAACTCATCCAATGTAATCTGTTCAGTTGCCAGTTTATAAAGTGCCAATCGCACTAAAAAAGGATGTCCGCCCACCTTTACTAGTAACGGTACAAGTCCTTCACTACTAATTTGCAAATTCCAATCCAGAGAATGACGCTTTGCCAAATCTTCTACTTGTTGAGAAGTCCACTCCGCTAATGGCACAGGTAAACCGACATTAAATGGAGATTGATTAATATCTAATGAGCCATAATCTTCTGTGCTATGAACTACCAATAAGCGCAGTTGTTCCCACAGTTCGAGATTATTGGCTTCTTCATGCCAACTGCGGATAAGGGGGAAGAAGTGCGTGGCAATATCGGGATATTGGAATACTCGGTCTACTTCATCTAGGGCTAAAACCAAGGGACTCTCTGCTTGTGCCAAAAGCACTTCAAAATAGCGAGTACAACTAAGCATACTACCTCGGTCTTCATTCCAATAATCAGACAGCACCGCATCAGGGTTTAACTTATCGCTAATACAGGCACAAAAACAGCGCAGAAACTTATCCAAGTCACTAAATTTTGCCTGCTCAATTTGTCGCAGATTTAAACGGACGGTGCGATACCCCTGTGTCTCGGCATACTCAATAATTCTATCCAATAGAGAGGTTTTTCCCATCTTGCGTGGGGCTTTAATCCGAATCAGCGCCCCCGGTTGCAAAATTGTCTGATAACAATCGGTTTCAATGGGAGGGCGTTCTACATAGAACTTAGAACGTAGGGGTACAGGTCCATTGGGATATTTTATCTTCGGTGAGGATACAGGTTGCGATTTTCTGAAGTATTCTCGGGTTAAGGCTTCCCGAAAATTGGTTTTGCTAACTTTCTCGGATAATACCTCAGACAGCTTACGCCATAACTGGGGTCCGACATCTCCTCGAATGTAATTGACGGTGAAGTTATGCTGTTCGGCAATTTGCTCATAACTGTAGCCCTCCCAAGCGCTGTGCAAGACTTTTTCTTCAACATCACTCAGGTAGCTACCCGTTGTGCGATACAAGCCTTGGTTAGCCGTTTGTTTAATTTGATGCCAAGTTGGTTGTGATTGGGAATCCATGGCGAAAGTTAGCACTGCTCCTTGCTCTGAAATTTTACCAAATTTATTTGTTTTGGCAGCCCTGTTAAGTCATAACCTGAATTTTTCCGAGATTTTGCGCCCAACTCGGTCAATTTCCATAATTTTCCATAAAAAATCACATATAACTAACCCAATTTTTAAGCCTAATTACCTGAAGTTTACCAATTGCACGGCTTTTAGCTTCATTCATATAATAACAGGCATACAAATAGAGTTAAGGAACGTCAATTCTAAGACCTCCTTAATGAAATCGATGTTTCGCGATCGCACAATTATATTAGATGTAGGGTGGGCAAGAGTGATACAGCAAGGAAGCGCTGAGGCTATCGTCTTTGCTCTTGCCCACCTTCTTTTTCGGTTAACTACTACTGATAATCGTCAACAGGCATAAATGAATGGGAAATCTGGGCAACGATCGTATCAAATTCAGGTTGTAGGGAGCGATCATAGTTTAGGCTTAATTCGAGAATATCATTGTTGTACAGAAAGGTTTTCGTGTAAAAAACATTCCCATCCTTATAACCAGAAATGACGAACCAATTATCCTGCTGGTTTTTATAAGTTACCCTTACCCTGCGGGTGATTTGACGGGCTGTGGGCTTTGTCTTCACTATTGCCCATTCCCTATTCCCTATTCCCCGGCGCGTAGCGCTATATCAGTGACTCGGAGCCCTATGCCCCAGTCACTGTGTTCCTCGTACCATAGCCTCTAAGCCATTCCGGTGTATTGTGTATTTTAAGAAAATATAACAGGGTGTTGACACTTAGCTCCATTAGGTTCACGCAGAACCCATTTCTACTTGCTATGATCAGAGCTTGCTTCAATTAAACGACTCATACGTCAATTTGAGGTGCATTCTACATAAGAGCCATTATGCAACTATCACAACCGTTGTCGAAGTCGAAACCCAAACATATTGTTTTGACCTCTCATCCAGGACGTTCCGGGAAACAACCCCCTAGCCTGCATTGGGGAGAAATCGACCCCCTCAAGCGGGGACCCATTATTGGTACGGTGACAAACCTTGCCCATCGTAACGCGATTGGCACTCACTCTGGTTCCTATTCCGTTTATCGGGCATTAGCCGTTGCCAGTGGAGCGCTTCATCCCAATCACCGAGCGGATTTGACCAATACGGCTCCAGTGGTGGAGATTGGTCCCCATCCCAGTTGGGCTGACCCTAATCGCATTGTGTCTCTTGACCCCTTTGGGGGAATGGTGGGAGATGTTTACACCGATCTCTATGAGCAAGGATACGACATTCGACCCACGATCGCAGTCACCCAAGCCCATGTCAATTTGCCGGAAATCCAAGAAGCGATCCAGAAAAATCGCTTATCAGTTGACGGTAAAATTGTCAAGCCTAACGGCAGTCTAGTGGTCACCAAGGTTGCCATTGACCCCGTGTGGTATCTTCCAGGAATTGCCCACCGACTCAACGTCGAGGAAGGAGAATTACGCCGCGCCCTCTTCCAGCAAACTGGGGGAATGTTCCCGGAACTGGTAACTCGCCCCGATTTACAGGTTTTCTTACCTCCGATTGGTGGGATTACCGCCTACTTAATCGGCGATGTGGACGCGATTACTGATCCCAATCGCCAACTTGCCGTGCGCGTTCATGATGAATGCAACGGTTCCGATGTGTTTGGTTCCGATATCTGCACTTGTCGTCCTTATTTGGTACATGGCTTAGAAGTTTGTGTGCAAACCGCACAAGCCGGAGGCGCAGGGGTTTTGGTTTACTTCCGCAAAGAAGGACGGGCATTAGGTGAAGTCACTAAATTCCTGGTTTATAATGCCCGTAAGCGACAAGAAGGCGGCGATAGCGCGGATGCCTATTTCAACCGCACTGAATGTGTGGCGGGTGCCCCCGATATGCGGTTCCAAGAACTAATGCCCGATGTACTACACTGGTTGGGAATTACTCGCATTGACAGCTTTGTCTCCATGAGCGACATGAAATACAATGCGATCACCAGTTCGGGTATTGAGATTGTCAAACGCATCCCAATTCCTGACGATTTAATTCCCGAAGATGCCATGGTCGAAATTGCTGCCAAACAAGCGGCTGGTTATTACACGGAAACAACCGCACCCGATGCAGTAAAATTAGCGACGATTAAAGGGCGTAGTCTCCTGTGATAATTTTTGGTTCGTTATTGGAACTTGGGAAGTTCAGCAAAACCAATGACGAATGAAATGCCAAAAACAAAAGATGATTGCAGATTTGATTTCAGGCAACTTCTTTGTTATTCTTGATCTAGTGACTTAGCTTCCTCATAGTCAGCAGTGTTTCCTTCTATTCAGAACAGTAAGTGTGTCTAATCACAAGTAGAGTGTGTACTCCCGCACTGGCGTCTGTAGTAACCTATACCGACAGACAGTTATTCAGGGGTACACACCTATAAAGTAGAAATTATGAATTATGAAAAAGTATTGAGTATTGTGTAGGAGCGAGTGTCACTACTATCATTTATGACCTCACAATAAATATAACGGCTACCAACCCAAGCCCCGACGTAGAGACGTAGCATGCTACGTCTCTACATTCCCGTATTCCCGTATTCCCGTATTCCCGTATTCCCTGTTCCCTGTTCCCTGTTCCCTGTTCCCTGAAAAATGACAAATGACCAACAAACCATTGCATATCTAAGAACACCACAAGCGATTCGAGAACGGTGCGATCGCGTCTTGGATCTCGCTAAGGCAAACCAGTTGCATTACTTCGGCTGCGATTTAACCCAGCTAGAGAACGTGGCAAGTTATGTACTTCAAGTCATGCAGGATGACTATCCCGATTTTAACATCCCGTTCCACAGTCGCTGGCGGCACTTTGAAGTCGGAAATGTGCCACGCCTTGCTGAATTAGAAGAAAAATTAGCTGGACTCACTCCCCTACAAAAAGCCCAAACTAAATTTGATTTAGCTATTGTTAGTGTTTTATTAGATGCGGGGGCGGGTGCTGATTGGCAGTATGTTGAAACCCAAACAGGACAGGTGTTTCGCCGTTCCGAAGGGTTAGCCGTTGCCAGTTTCCGCATGTTCTGTCAGGGTATGTTTTCGAGTAATCCAGAATATCCCTTACAAGCCGATACGAAAGGATTACAAAAGTTAACGGTTGAGCAGTTAGCCGCAGGATTTCAGGTGAGTTCAACGAATCCCCTTTTAGGTTTAGAGGGTAGGGTAAAACTCTTACAGCGCTTGGGAGAATCCCTACAGACTCATCCTAAATTGTTTGGTGATAAAAATCCCCGTCCGGGTAATTTGGTCAAGTATTTGCTGAGTCTTTCAAGCCATGAGGGAGAAGCGATAGACGGGAGTTTGATAGATAAGGTTATGGAAACAACCGATAACTTATATAAACCCAACCTTATCGGCAAGCTACCCGCTAAAGTCGTACTATCAGCAGTGTTGGAGGGGTTAGGTGAGATTTGGCCCGGACGACTGGCGATCGCGGGAGTAAATTTAGGCGATGTCTGGTATCATTCTGCCCTCTCCGGGGACAAGCCGAGTGATCACTATATCCCGTTTCACAAACTTTCCCAGTGGTTAACCTACTCACTCTTAGAACCCTTACAAGAATTAGGGTTAGAAATTACTGGATTAGACGAACTCACCGGATTAGCCGAGTATCGCAATGGCGGTTTATGCCTCGATTTAGGACTGATTGTGGTGAAAGATCCGGCTATTTTGCAGCAGCGCCACTTACCGGGTTCTGAAGTAATTGTCGAATGGCGGGCGCTGACGGTAAGTTTGTTGGATCGAATTGCCGAAGCTATCCGAAAACAGTTAAACTTGACAGCAACTCAGTTGCCATTAGTTAAAGTTTTGCAAGGTGGGACTTGGACAGCCGGACGAAAGATTGCAGCACAATTAAGAGAAGGGGGAGTTCCGCCGATTCAGATTGAGAGTGATGGGACAGTTTTTTGAACCAAATAATCAGTCAGTGCGATCGCCTATCACTGTCGGTTGGGTTGACGCGCCGAAACCCAACATCCACTCTCCTGCAACATCAACACCAGATAAGCGCGATCGCGCTTATTTTGTAGTGGCGCTGTCTTCGCCATCAGCCATGCGATCGCGGTTAGTCGAGTTGTGGGAATATCGGATGATAGCAGATAGGATCTAGGTATAGAGACATCAACAGACTAGCGACAACGGCAATCAATGGTTCAAACTCCCTTCCAGCAAGAGTCTTTACCTCCAGCGCTTGAAAGTGGCGATCGCTTGAATCGTTATGAATTTGAGCGTCGTTATAATGCGATGCATTCTCTTAAAAAAGCTGAACTAATTGAAGGAGTCGTTTACTTGCCTGCTGCACTGCGTTTTAGAAGTCATGGTCAACCTCACGCTAATTTAATTATTTGGCTGGGCAATTATCAAGTGGCGACACCTGGGATTGAGTTAGGGATTGAACCTACCGTTCGTTTAGACTTAGACAACGAACCCCAACCCGATGCTGTACTGTTAATTGATGAAAATGCGGGTGGACAAGCGAGACTCAGCGAAGATGATTATATCGAGGGTGCGCCAGAATTAGTAGCAGAAATTGCAGCAAGTAGTGTGGCGATAGACTTGCATGATAAGAAACGAGCGTATCGTCGCAATGGAGTGCAAGAGTATATTGTTTGGCAAGTGTGTGAGCGGAGACTTGATTGGTTTTACTTGCAGCAGGGTGAGTATGTTTCTTTGCCCGTGGATGAAAATAATGTGATCCGGAGTCGAGTGTTTCCCGGATTGTGGCTAGCTGCAGGTGATTTGTTAGCCGGAAATATGGCAAGGGTGTTGTCAGTTTTGCAGGAAGGTTTAGCTTCAGAGGAACAGGCAAGGTTTGTCGAACACTTAGTAGAGTAGTATAATAACTATGCATTAACCTAGCCTACTGCGAGGAGCGATCACACTGAATCTGCACAATTAAACTGTTCGTTATTTAAACCTAGATGTTAAGAATTGCGAAATCCTTGTAGTGCGTTAAGCGAAGCCATGCCGCAGGCTTTACACCTAGGTCACTATACATACCCAATTTAAATGCGTGACAGCTTACCACTAAGATAAACTGCTCTTTAAATTACAAGTCCAACATGAATTTAAGTGACTATCCTGATCAATTCTGGCACTGTTCGGTATCTGTGAATAAAAAAAATCAGATTCAACAGAAAAAGTCGTAAACGACTTGAAATTTGAAGAACTTTATAACCAAATAATTGCTCCTTGGCATCAACAGCGTCGGTTCAGTATTTCTGGTCTAGTCGCCGATAGAGAGCAAATTGAGGAAATCCGAATAGTACATACTTCACATCCTATGAATCATTATGCAGAAAAGATGCTTACACAATTGAAGATGAGTATGATGTTCAAGACCTTTTGCATGGATTAATTCGGGCTTATGTAAAATACTCGATTCAGGAAGAGCCTCTTGGAAAAATAGCAGGTAATTCTAGTAGAGTTGACATAGCGATAGAAGATCTAGGTATTTTAGTTGAGGTTAAGTATGTACATAATCCCAATGATCAAGCCCGAATTTTTAAAGACTTGTCCTCTGACCAAGAGTTGTATATTAAATGGGAACCACTTAAAGTGCTAATTTGTCTAATTTATAATTCCGGCGACTTGCGAGATCCCGAATCTATGGAGAAGTTGTCTGGCACGAGAATGATTCGTGACAAACAGTTTGAAATGTACGTTGTTATAGCATAAAAAACCATAGCGTGTCTAATTGAGTTGTAAAACTCAGGTGAAGCAAAAACAAACTGAAGCAGTTGGGAACTTTACCGTCTTCAATCTCAAAGGCAATGACTATCGTCTGATTGTTGGTATCGACTACGAAACTAAAACAATTTACTACAAATATTTTTTAACTCATGCCGAATACGACAAAAGCAAGTGGAAAAATGACCCTTACTTTTGACCAAGACGCTTATCGCAATCTACTCGTACAAGTCGCGCCTAAAGTGATTGAGACAGAGGCGGAATATGATCGCGCCCTAGCAGAGGCAGAACGGCTAACCTTTGCCAAACACCGAACTCCAGAGGAGAAAGTGCGATCACTCTTAACATCCAGTCTAATAAGCTGTCATGCATTTAAATTGGGTATTAGTAGCGAGCAAGATGCAAAGCCTGCGGCATGGCTTCGCTTAACGCACTACAAGGCTTTCGCCGTTATTGATATTAAGGTTTAAATGCCGAACAGCTTACTAAGTAGCGTTCTAATACCAAATCCAGGTTAGCTACCCTCGTTATAACCTAGTCCGCGCAGGCGGACGAAAGTTTGTGTAGCAGCGATTTCAATCGCCGTGGCAAAAGGGGGTGATTTCTTAAGTAAAATGTCACTTAATTAGGCGTTGGTAGTAGGTAAAGCGAGGGATGGAGGCGAAGACAGCGCAACTACGAACCTACTCTGAAGGCATTTTTCCCAGATTGTCTTGAGGAAAGGCAAGATAGAATCAGCGTATTGTTTGCGGTGCTTTGTCTGGTCATATTTAACCGCATTCCACAAACTGTTTAACTGTTGATGCGTCGAACATTTTTGCAGGTGACAGGCAATGGCATTTTTCCATTGTTCCATCTGACGATAGCTGATGAATTGTCCTCCTTTATCGAGACGGTGGACAAAGATAACGTAGAGCCAGGATTCGACTTTTACGATGAGGGAAGCAGGAATATTTAAGAATTTGGCAATTTGATGCTTAGTGATGCGGAAGTTTTGGGCAGGTTTGATGCGGCGAAATAAGGCAGTCATGATCGCTTGATTCCTGGTTTAATCGTTTGTTTAATTGGTTGTGCCTTAAAGCTGTTCGTTGGGAACATCGAAAAAGACTTCAAATTCAGCATCCGGTATAAAACGCTTGAGAAAGCGTCGGTAATCCTCTGCATCTTGACGGTTGAAAAATCTCGCCACTGTATGCCGTCTGGCATCAGGTAAGAGTCGGATAATTGCCCAAGGGCGGGAGTTATTTTCTGGTTGTGAAGTGGGTTTAGGCAGAGTTTTTCTGGCTTCCCCTCTGATGGTGCTTAAGGTGCGTTCAATGAGTTGCCAAAGCTGTTCCCATTGTGGGCTGGTATCGTTGGGCATCAAATTCCATTCGTTGATGGGTGCTGGTAGCCATCTGAGCATGTAATCGTTTTGACCCGTTTTAGAAAGTTTCCAGGATAGGCGTCGAGTCTGTTTGCGGCAGACATAACCTTGTTGGCGCAGGATAGCACAGATGCTCTCGCCTTCGGATTGAAGGCGTAGCCAGTCGGAGTGTTTCATCGTCGAAAGCTGGATAAGGTTGTCACGGAAGAGCGATCCGCCCTGTGCGCCTTGTGAAATTGCAGCGCTCTGTTACGCGATCGCCTGAACTTGTTTGACCGACGTATGTAAAAATCGGTATTTTTATTTTATGTATGTAATAATCAAAAGTCAATATCCTATTTGTATATATGAGATAATGCACAGACAGGTTATGGCACATTCAAAAAAGTATGACGAGCAAGCGCGGCAGACCCAAGTCAGCCAGGGAAAACGCAAAAAACGTATCGCTGATGATTACGCCGAAGGGGTGGAAGCTTCTGCAATCTCAAGCGCAGCAATTGGGAATAACCAGGTCAGAACTGGTGGAGCGATTTGCCAGAGGAGAGATTCAGGAGAACCTTTCGCAGCTAGCCGAAGAACGATTTCTGGGGGAATCCTTCGCCAACTGATAGAGGAGAACGCGATTCAGTTGGCTCATTACCGATCAGAAGTGGAACGGCTGGAAAAAAGGCAGCGCCAGCTTGAAGAACTGTTTGACCAATTAAGGGTAAAGACTGGCGAAAACCTTGATGATGAGGACAAGGTTAGCGACGAGGAAAGACAATGACAAACAAACGTGGTAGACCGAAATCAGACCGGAAGACGATCAGCGTCGGGATACGGCTTGAACCCCAGGATTGGGAAAACCTCAATCAGCTAGCAGCCAGTCTGGGAATGACCCGCACGGAACTGATCACCCAAATATCCAGAGTCCAAAAT
>NZ_JAVJQP010000080.1:0-69706 GCF_040218875.1 Coleofasciculus sp. D1-CHI-01 | reverse complement strand
ACTTTGGGGCGGTTTAGGGGATGACACTCTCACGGGAGACGATTTCTCTGGGGGACAGGGTAGCGATACGTTTGTGCTTGCCCTTGGCGAAGGAACTGATACAATAATAGATTTTCATCTGGGTGAAGATTTTTTGGGGTTAGCCAATGGACTGACCTTTGAAGAGCTGACCATCACTCAGGGAAGCGGTGGGAATAAGGGTCATGCTCTGATCAGTTCTGGTGATGAAACATTAGCCCGTATCAAAGGTGTAGACGCGAATGACCTAATCGCGATTGCCTCTGGCAGTGTCGCGATCGCAAATCCAGTTTTTGTTGACGTATAGCTAAGTTCCGCTATGGCGTCTTTCGATTACTTCTTTCCCTTACAAATGACGAATGACGAATGACAAATGACAAATGACAAATGACTTTTAACTTTTGACGTTTGACCTGTGACTTAATTTAATGACTAACCCTGATAATGCTTCAGTCGTGCATAAAATTCGCTCCTTAGCCCGAATGCGCTCAGAACAATCGATTCCAGTTTTCCGGCAAGGACTCAACCAGGACGATAATAGCGTACAGGCTTGGGCGGCGTGGGGACTAGCACAAATTGGTAGCGAGGTGGTAGTGACGGATTTACTTGCAGCCTTGGCAGATTCATCCCCGCAGGTGCGAAAGTGGGCAACGTGGGCATTAGGGGAAATCGGTAGTGAACAGGCAGTTACGGGACTCTTGGACGCCCTAAACCATGAGGATGCTCAAGTCCGTTGGCGGGCGGCGACGGCGTTGGGACGTATCGCCAATCCTGTGGCAATTGACCCACTCCTACAGGTTTTGCGAGAAGATGAGGATCACTATGTTCGCGGTAGAGCGACATGGGCGTTAGGACAACTCAGAAGTGATGCCGCACTCGAAGACTTAAAACGGGCGCTCTATGACCCAGACTTTTATATTCACACCAAAGCCGTCTATGCCTTAGGAAATCTGGCGAGCGAAGAGGCGGTTTCTATTCTCCTGGAAGGGCTTTATCATCCTGTCTTAGAAGTTCGGGCGGCGTCTGTGTCCGTATTAGGTGAAATTGGCACTGAAACGGCCATTGCGGGAATTTTACAGTCACTTAGCGATGGAGATGTCTTTGTCCGCACCAGAGTGGTGGAAGCCTTGGGAAATATTGGCACACCAACAGTGATAGCGGGTATTCGACAAGCGCTTAATGATGAAGATGCTTATGTTCGAGATAGAGCAGCGGCGGTGATTGAAAAACTCAAGGGGGCGATGAATCGCGATGTGCAGGATATCTCAGCAATGGCGGCGAGTTCTATTCAAATTCCGGGTTTACCTAAACTCTGGATTGGTTCATTTAGTGAAGCCAGTGAATATCTCTGGTCGAAAACGCCAGGGTCATCCATTCACTATCTGATTTCCATTGGTTCTCCGGGAGTTGCTCCGCCTCCGGGTTATACTCGCATTCCTCACCATTTGCGATTAGAGTTTGATGATATTGATATACCCCATGATGATCCCGAATATGTCTTGCCGACAGTAGAGCATATCCTGCAAATTATCGAATTTACCAATTTGATTTCGTCGAACCAGGGGGATTTACTCATCCATTGTCAATCTGGAGTGAGTCGTTCGGCGGCGGTGGCGTTGATTGTTTGTACTGAGTTATTGGGCGTGGGTAGAGAGGACGATGCCCTTGCCAATGTTTTAGCCATTAGACCTCAAGCCCTGCCCAATCTGTGGATTGTTCAGTTAGCCGATGATATTTTAAATTGCGGGGGTCGATTGGTTCAAGTGGTGCAACAGCATCATGACTCGGTGAAATAGTTTTGACCTGATACCAAGTTGCATTCAAAGATATAACTTTCCCTCCCCCTGCTGCCCCTGCTTCCCCTGCTGCCCCTGCTTCCCCTGCTTTTCCTATCTACTATGTTTGAGCGCCACTCGGTATGAGGGGGTGACAAGGGACTTGAGGGTACTACTGGGTGTAGGGTGTAGGGGCGGGTTTCGCTATTATCGTTGCTTCCCTAACCCAGATGCGACTAAACCCGCCCTGACCAAGGTTGGAGTGAAAGGTTTATCGTGGGCGATGCAGACGTTTATGGCGAAGACAGCGCAACTACGAACTTACGCAAATAGGTAGAATATTATGCTGACGAGCTATAGATGGCTGAGTAAATAACCTAGTATAAGCTCAGCGAACCAAAAAGCTGCCCCATCTGGGAGGAGTGTGGATGTGAGTCAATCAGTGCTAGATCAAGTGCGTCTGAGTTTATCGGTAGGCGCGGCTAAAAGCGTTACCTCGTTGGTGCGAGGATTCCGTTTAGGGGCAGCGAGTGTATTACCAGGGTCAATTGCCCGCAGAATTCAACCCCATGCTTTGCCGTTGCTTTTGGCACAGGTACGGCGTGGGGTGATTCTGATTGTGGGGACGAATGGCAAAACCACGACGGCTCTATTATTGCGGACTCTGTTGGAGCGTCAGGGGTGGCGAGTGGCGCATAATGTCACGGGTGCGAATTTGATTAATGGGTTGGTGACGGCGTTGATGGAGCATACCAATGTTGTTGGTGTGCTGGATGCCGATTATGCCATTTTAGAAGTGGATGAAAATATCTTACCCTTGCTCTTGCAGGATTGTCAGCCCCAAGTGATTTTGGGCTTAAATCTATTTCGTGATCAGCTTGATCGCTACGGGGAAGTAGATACAATTAGTCAGCGTTGGATGAAGGCGATCGCACCGCTTCCTGCTCAAACACGGGTGATTTTGAATGCTGATGATCCGACACTGTGTCATTTGGGTCAGCAGTTATCGCAAACGGTGCGATTTTTCGGGTTAAATGAACCGGAGCGCTATCTGGAAGAAATTCCCCATGCCGTAGACTCGATTTACTGTCCCAGTTGCGGCTATCCCTTGGATTACAAGGGGGTTTACTTGTCTCATTTAGGGGACTACCACTGCGCGAGTTGCGGATTTCAGAAAAGTTCCTTAGCAGTAAATAGTCAGGAGTGGCCCCAAATCTTAATTGGTATTTATAACAAATATAATACCCTCGCCGCCGGATTAGTGGCAGAGGAATTGGGGATTGAACGGGCGGATATTTACGATACGGTTAAAACCTTCAAGGCGGCATTTGGACGCGCCGAGGAATTGGTGGTTCAGGGCAAGAACGTGCGAATTCTGTTATCGAAAAATCCAGTCGGGATGAATGAAACGATTCGGGCGGTGCATGATATCCAAAAACAGGGGGCAGCTTCGACCAAGTTAGTAGTGTTGAATGACCGCACCCCTGATGGGACGGATGTGTCTTGGATTTGGGACGTGGATACCGAGAAGCTGGTGGCGTTAGGGGGAACGATTGTTGTGAGTGGCGATCGCGTTTATGATATGGCATTGCGCCTCAAGTATTCTCAATCTGAGGCAGAACATCCTTGTGAGTTAATTATTAAAGAGGATTTACAGGAGGCGATTAAGACGGCATTGGCACATACACCAGAGGATGAAACGCTGCATATTTTACCCACTTATTCTGCCATGTTAGAAGTGCGGGGATTGCTCACCGGGCGGCAGATTTTGTGAGTAACCCCCTTTTGAGGAGGCGATTGAAATCGCAGCTACACAAACAAAGTCCGCCTACGCGGACTGGTTTATAAAGGGAGTAGTCAACCGATTATTGCCAGAATTGCAATTTATACCAAATTAGATGAGCTTACCCTGGACAATAATCTTGTGAAAATAGATCGGTCTACGATAATTTTTATTGTTTCCGATAATAAGCCTAAACGACCATCTGTAGGAGTAATCCATGAATTACGCCAGAAACTGGAAACCGGAACCCCTGGAGTGTTTACCTGCGGTTCTCCGCAACTGTTGGGTCACTATTACGAACCCGCTTTAGGTCAACGGATTTAAGGATTAGGGTTATTGGATTTTGTCAGTAAGCATCCTAGACCTAAAGCCCGTCGCTGTATTGGCAATGTCGTCTTCGAGTTAACCGCCTCTCCCCTTACCCAAGATTTAGTGTTACGCCAGTAGGGTGCGTTGCTGTTAAGCAAACGCACCACCCAAAGAAGTTGAGATCGAAACCTATGCTAGAATTTGTGTACACAACGATACACAAATCAAAAGTAGAGAGTGAAATGGTAGAAAGAATTGGTGTTCGGGAGTTCAGGCAAAACTTAGCCAAGTATATAGACGCTGCTTCTCCCGTTGCTGTGATGCGTCACGGACAAACCGTTGGGTATTTTGTCCCTGCCCATCAAGAACCCGTCAAAGCTGAACTAGAAGCCCTCAAACAAGCAGCAGCCAAACTTGATGCTTTACTAGCTGAGCAAGGAATCAGTGAAGATGAACTGGTGCAAGAATTTCGCCAACTTCGCGAAAATAAAGCCTAAATCGTTTTCATGTCAACCAAGAAACAAATTGTTCTGGATGCAAATATCTTAGTTCGCGCTGTTTTAGGGAGAAAGGTTCGAGGATTATTAGAAGAGCATATCACAACCACCCAATTTTTTACCCCAGATGAGTGCTATTTAGATGCCAGGAAATACCTCCCACCGTTATTTGAAAAGCGTAACTTACCTGCACAGGACGCTCTCGATGTCTTAGAGCAGTTAACCTGTCTCATCGTAAGCTGAACCCCTTACTTTGGCGTCAAAAAGCGGTACTCCTCCGACTCAAGCCCGTTGGGGTTCGATGCATGTATTTTTGTAAAAATCAAAATCTTTTTTTGACAAAAAATAGAAAAAATGGTAATTTTAAGGGTTAATTTTATGATTTGCCAGGGGGGTTGGGTTGAACTGTTATCGGTGAGGGAGGGCGGATTTTGTTGTTCATTTATCGGTGAGGAGGGCGGGTTTTGTTGTTCATTTATCGGTGAATAGGTGAATTTAGTCCCTAAACCCGCCCCTACAGTCCCTAAACCCGTCTCTACGATTGTGGCTAAACCCGTCTCTACAGGACTTCTTTCCGTTTTCCCTCTAGTCAGCCTGTAAAACTTAGATAGAGAGTAAGCAAAAACGATGAATCCCGAACACCTAGAACTAACGATTGGCTGGCTATACCCGACCCTAATGAGTACCTACGGCGATCGCGGCAATGTGATCTGCCTCCAACAACGCGCTCAATGGCGGGGGATTCGGGTGAATGTCCTAGCCCTCGACCAGCAAACCTCTGCTGACCAATTCCATCAGGTCGATGTGTTTATGGGAGGTGGTGCCCAAGACCGACAACAGGAAATTGTGATGCGGGACTTGCGGGGGACAAAGGCAGATACGTTGCGCCAGAAACTGGAAACCGGAACCCCTGGCGTGTTTACCTGCGGTTCCCCGCAACTGTTGGGGCACTATTACGAACCCGCTTTAGGTCAACGGATTGAAGGATTAGGCTTGTTGGATTTTGTCAGTAAGCATCCTGGACCTGATGCCCGTCGCTGTATTGGCAATGTCGTTTTTGAGTTAACCGCATCTCCCCTCGCCCAAGACTTAGAACAGATGCTGGGACGTAAGCCGATTGTGATTGGCTTTGAAAATCATGGCGGGCGTACCTATTTGGGGAATGTCTCTCCTCTGGGTAAAGTGATGAAAGGCTACGGGAATAACGGCGAGGATGGCATGGAAGGGGCATTTTATCGAAACGCGATCGCGACCTACTCCCATGGTCCACTTTTACCCAAGAATCCCTTTATCGCCGATTGGCTGATCCAAACCGGATTAAAACAAAAGTACCAAACCCCTATCACTTTGACGCCCCTAGATGATACGTTAGCAAAGCAAGCACGGGCAGCGATGTTAAAACGCCTCTCGCTGACCAACCTGGCTCAAGAAACCGTAAACTGTTGAGATAGGCAACGTGCCAATCAACGGCTTAAGTTAGGCTAGAGCCAGCTAAGGCTGGGCTGTCAGTCAAGGAAATGCCATCGTTACCGTAATTCGCTTACGCTCAAGAGAAAATTGCAAGCAGGGATATGACCGGAAAAGTAATTGATAGCAGTACTACAGGGATTCTAATTCTCCTACTCCCGATCGCGTTTGTATTCGTCCTGTTGTTTAAAACGTGGCCCTATCTGCTTGCGCTTTTGGTTGTGATTATTCTGTTGAAAATTTGGCAACAGTATCGGTGGCTGCAATGGAGTAAGCAAGTCAACCCCTGGTTTAATCAACTGATCAAAGACAATCAGGGTTGCTTGACGCCCTTAGACTTGTCGATAAAAGCGAACATCTCTGGAACCGCCGCCCAGCGATACTTGGAGAGAAAGGCAGAAGAATTTGGGGCGAAGCGTCGAGACTACGAGGATAAAGGAACCGTTTATTACTTTCTCACGGCTAATGCTCTGGGAAGCATCTTTGATAGCAGTGAACCGCTACCGGAACAAGAGAATGAATCCTTGACCAATCAAGCCCCAAAGCTGGTTCAATGGCTGATGGAAGATGGAGAGGATGAGACAGAGGAAGAGATGGAGGATAAGTCCAGTCCTTGGGAATCTGAGACTGAGGAAGCGGACATTCAGGAAAAACTCGAATCCCCGCCGGAGAAGCCATCACCTCAATCTGAGCAATCTGAGGATGAAGAGAAAGAGGGTCAGGCTTTGATTCAGGCAGAATTAGCCAAACGACTCGATGTTCATTCGAGTACGATTGGCAAGCGCAAATCTGATCCGGATTTTGCCCAATGGAGTCAAAGTAAAGATCCAGACGGAGTTGCTTGGGAATATTCATCGGAAACCAAGGAGTTTTTGCCTGTGGAAGACGAGTCTTAGTCGTCATTAATCATGGGTCTTTTGAGGAGTTGAACTGAACCGAAGAATAGGCGATCGCGAACCTACGGTGTACAATATTCGATTTGGGCTTCATACCATACCATCATTGCCATGAAGATTGTTACACGTCTGATTGTGTCTACCCTAGCGCTGTTTTCAGTGACAACAGTTCAGATTACCGCAACGGCTAGACCCCTAAACGAATCCGAGCAGGAAGTCGAAGCTCAAATTCGGGCAGTCATTGAAGCCCAAGACGAGGAGGGCTATCAACTGGTATTTCCGCGAACAGTAGCCAGACTCTCTAGAGGGGCGCAAGCACCGAAGACGGTATTTTTATCGCCCAGTCGAGAGTACAGTTTCGTTGCTGTTTGCGATAAGAGTTGTGAGGATGTGGATATAATTGTCGAAGATATGCAAGGTAATGTCATCGCATCTGATATGACCGATTATGCTGTTGCTGTTGTTCCTTTTGTTCCTCCAGCCGAGGATAGGTATGAGATTAATGTAAAAATGAGTAAATGCTCGTCTAGGAACAGAAGTTGTGATTTTGGTTTAGGCGTCTTTGTTAAAGCAGAGGAGTGAACTAAGTAGGTGGGGACAATTAAAGTTAACGGTGGGAAGTTGTAATTTGTCATTCGCTCACTTCGTATTTCTGTATTCTAGTATGACCAATGATATAAGACCAATGATCTACCCTCGCAATCTGCAACTGATGGATTAAACTGATGGATTAAGCAGTTTTATTCCTGGATAGGGCACGATGAGAAGGCTAAAGCCCTTACTACAAACCTGCGTTTATTCATGTAATTAACGTACCAATTCGTTTCATAATTTGCAGAACGTTGTATAGTTCATTTTGCGGACGGGCAAAGATAGAAAAATCAGTGGACAAATCATAGTAACCGACAGGTTCTTGAATTAACTTCAGGAAAAGGAAGTTATCCCCATTAGTGACTAAGCCAAAGGACGGTTGTGTGGGATGAGGATTAGCCATCATGTAGGCGAGGGCTTGGGGAATTGCGACTGAAAAGGAAAATTTGGTTTGTTTGGATTCAATCAGTGTCAGCCAAAATTGATTTTTTAACACGAGAGCGTCAATGCGGCCGCGATAGGTTTCATCTCGTTCTTCAACCGTAAACTCGACTGATTTTTCTCCTTTCAGTTTATAGGGCGGGTCACAAAAACCAGCTAAGTACAACAGTGGAGAAACGAGGAGTAAATTCACAGTCGCTTCGGTCATTGAGCCATCGGCACTGTTGTAGAGATAGCTCGTTTTAATCCGGTCGAGGGTTTCCCGTTCGGATTGGGTGAGTTCAGGAAGATTGTTTTGCCATTCTGAAAAGAACTCAAGATTATCACTTTGGCGAATATTGAACCGCGATTCAGCTTCGTTAAGGGACGTAACGACTTCAGTAATTGTTAGGGTTTTTGTCATCAGTTTAGGCGTCGTTTTTGACCAGAATAACAGGTTTTATATAGTCTTATTCTCGTTCTGGATTTTCTGAAGTCTCACTCGGTTCACTTTGGCTTTGCCTTTGGGCAAGAATTGGCAAACAGCATAGATGTAATGTCAACCACCATAGATAAGATACTTCTAGTGTGATAAATCCATCGTAGTCTATTAAACCATGAGCCATTCGATTTCTGAGATTGGAGCCAAAACGATGAATCAATAAGCTTTGAATGTCAAAAAGTATGTCTTCACTGAAAATAGTTTTAACTTCCTCTGAATACAGCAGTGTGTTAAGGTCGCGTTCATTTTGAATACCTTTATCATCTAGGGTAGACGTTATGCTCCAAGTTGATTTGATCTCTAGCAGGTTCGACAACTGCCTGAGCATGAATTTGCTGGTAAAGCCTAGATAACTTAAACGTTTCAGCTCTGGTCACCTCTTCAATTTTTTGAGAATCGTTAGAGAGTATTGAAGATATCATTGAAGGCTTACGAGCTGTAACTTTTCCCATTTCATTTACCCTGTATTCAGGAACAAAGTTGCGAAATAGGTGCTGACGAGTAGATTCTTGAACTTGTTCTCGTAGTGTATCAACCTTTGGAGATACCCCCATGACCGCTAATTTAAGAAGAGCATCTAGCTGTGATTTACCTTTAACCTCCTCTCTTGCTTTTTCCATTACTTCCATAAAATTTATATCTGAAGTAAACACAGATGATCGCATTTCTGCTACCGCCTTGTGCTGATACTCAACTAGCATTTTATGTAGTTCTTCCACACGTTCCTTTGTCTTGCCAATCCTTCTCAGGGCTTCAATGGCCTTTTCTACGGATTTGCCAAGGCACATCAGCCGCAGATAAACGTTGCTGAAAGTCAGAGGGCAAGATACCACCGAGTTTAGCTAAGGCATCTAGAAGATTAACCACTAAATCCACTTCTTTGAGATGGCACGTTCTGAGACGATTGAGAATTGGTTCAATCGCTTCCTTAATTCCTAGTTTTGCTAAATGTTCAGCAACTAAGCCAGCATAGTCTTTATCCTGAGTTACGGCATCTAACAGACAAGGTACTCCTACCCGTGAGTTAAATTGCAGTAGCACAAGCGCTGCCAGAATTTGAGTTTCTGAATCATCCGATTCCTGGAATAGTTTCTCTAGATGCGGCACAATCACGGAACCGAAACGTTTAAGGCGTTCGGCAACCAGAAAGCGATTTGGACTTTTTCTTAAAGCAGCAACAGCTTGGATAGCAATAGAATCAACAATGTCTACAGCTTGTTCTAACGCCGGAACTTGTTTCTCAATCTGAGTCGTCCCCAAATCTTCTAGAACTGAATTAAGATTTGAATGGGTCATTATCGAATCCTCGTTACCAATACCTAATTCTGTAACGAATATACTACCGGATTCCCATGCTAGATAATCATTCTCTCCTTGTTTAAATCGAAGTTCGCTGACGATGACTTGTTGTCCTATATCAAGACTATCACCGACAATCCCTGTAATTCCTGTAACTCCCTCGGCATTGGTAAAGTGGCTAAATAAGCGCCCTTCACCTAAGTTAGGAGTTATCTTAGGTGGCGGTAGTGATAACAAAAAAAAGTGGGGTCGTTATTTAATGAATTGAACACACCTTATGATAGATGACAATCAACGCTTCTCAAGGCGATGCGATCGCACAATTTCAGGTCTGATACAATTGGGTCTTATAAATGACACCTTTGGCAAGGGCGGGTTTATCAATATCTGGGTTTCTTACATCCGATAATCGTAAAACCCGCCCCTACATCTGTCAAATATCCCTACCGCTCTAGGACATCGGTTAAGAAACCGGGTTGCTCGTGAATTTGACAACGAAATATCAAGTTTTCACCCAAAGAAACCCGGTTTCTCGGAATACTTGACCGACGCTCTACAAATCTAAGGGAATCGGCTCCTCCGGTGATTTAACCTGAACACTCCCATTCCTTTCAACCTTATTGCCCTGCTCTAATACCTCTGTCCATTGCTTGGCTAAGGTAATAAAATCAGATGGCATCATAATCAAGGTTGTGGTGTTATTTTCCGCGCCAATTTCCGTCAGCATTTGTAAACGCCGTAGTTCCAAAGCGGCTGGATTTTCCACAATCTTCTGCGAGGCTTCAGCTAACTTAATTGATGCTTCTTGTTCGGCGGAAGCCTTAATCAGACGCGCCCGTTTCTCCCGCACGGCTTCGGCTTCTTTTGCCATTGCCCGTTGCATATTGCTGGGAATTTCTACATCTTTAATTTCTACCCGTTCAATCACGACGCCCCAGGATTCGGTGATTTCGTCTACAATTTCTTGCACACGCAGGTTGATTTTATCGCGGTTTTGCAAGACATCATCTAAGATGTTTTGTCCCACGACATTTCGTAATGTTGTCATTGCGGCTTGATAAACCGCAATTTCGTAGTTTTCGACTTTATTAATTGCCCGCGATGGATCAATGATGCGATAATATAAAACCGCATTGACTTTAATCGTCACGCTGTCAGCCGTTACCGCTTCTTGGGGGGCGATATCCACGGTTTTGGTGCGGATATCTACTTGGGCTTTTTGGTCAATCAGCGGTAGAATCCAATACATCCCCGGTCCTCTGACATTGCTGAACCGTCCCAAGCGAAAGATCACGCCGCGTTCATATTCGCGATCGATTTTAAAGCCGCTGAATCCTACCAGCAGAATGATCCCGAACACTGTGCCAATAATGGTTTCCATAGAGACTTAACCAACTCTAATGTCTCTATTCTAGGAGATGAGACAGAGAGGGGGTAGAAACGTAGCCGATTACGTCTCTACCTTTCCGGCTCAAATAGGCTATTCCCCGTTCCCTGTTCCCTGTTACACACCGAGCGTGTTAAGCTGTTCGGCATTTAAACCTTAATATCAATAATGGTGCAATCCTGGTAGTGCGTTTAGCGAAGCCATGCCGCAGGCTTTAGCGAAGCCATGCCGCAGGCTTTGCATCTTGCTCGCTACTAATACCCAATTTAAATGCATGACAGCTTACTGAGCGTGTTACTGAGCAAAGCCGAAGTAAGCCGAAGTAAGCCGAGGTGTTCCCTGTTCCCTTTAACGACAAGCGAATAATTTCTGCATAGCTGTAGTATAAGGCTGAACGATTGATTGTTGCTCAGAGTTTAGGCGGATGAGAATCTTGTCTACTAAAAGTCCAACCATGCTCTCCACTAATTCCCAACTGACGCTTACGCTGGGATAAACCATCTCACATAAGGGATAAAGTTCTTTCTCCATTACTGCCATACTCTGTTCCAAAACACAAACCCACAGGTAGGCTTGAAACATCTCGACATCGCGGATACTTGAGGCTTTTACTTCTGGATGATCCAGTTTTCCGCGACGGCTGCGATAAGTGGGGTATCGTTCCAAGGCGTGGCGATAAACCCGTGTGGCAATTTCCTGACTCTTGGGTATGAGTTGCTCGACTAAGGCTAATACAGGAGAATTAAGGGAATGTTTAGCCGCTGCTGTGCAGACTCGTTGCCAGGGAATACATACTTGCTCTTCAACAAATTTAAAGTAAGGAGAGAGCAATAACTGTTCCGGTAGGCTTAACCGATTCAACAACACCTTGGAACTGAGATGAAACTGGGTACTCATAAATCCTAGCGTATTCTGATTATTGGCAGATAAATGCTGGGACTGAAATTGCATTAATTCTGGGGTCAGAATTGTAACAAGGGAGGAAACTTCGGGTAGCTCTAATTTGGGCATGACCGAGACTTTATATAAATCGGTCGAAATATCAACGGTTTCCACCTGAGATAAAGCGGAAATTAGATCGGAAGTTAGGGAATGTTTTTTATAGACGGATAAAACTTTCTCATAAACTTGCGCTGAGGATGTAGCAATGCCCTGGGATTCGGTTAAGTTGACAACGTTGGGAATGTAGGAGAAGAGAATACTCGTTCGGATACCCGCACACTTACAGTGAATTTCGATTAATCGAGAGAGTTTAGTCACGGTTTTCTCTCGCCCTTGGGGAGAAGTAGCTTCCATTAACTCAGTCGTTGTACATTTGTTAGTGGTTAATGAAAGGGTGGATAAGTCAGGGACATAACGGGCAGCCCAAATATTAAGCAGGCGTTTCACCGTGATATTTTTGTCTAATGGGGTTGTTACCAGCATGAAATACTCCTAGTTTGGGGTGAGGATAGTCAACAAATCGGATGATTGGCATCCGTTGAGCCTATTGTTGGCTGGTAGATCCCCTTTTGGACTAAATCCGGGTAATCAGTACCTGGACATCACTTTTGTTCGCTGTTACTCAAAACGATTAATCAGCGTCAAATCCTTATTCTTCCTTCCCGTTAAGAGTTCCCTGATCTCAACCGTCAACTTTAATTTTTTCCAACAACTTAGAGACAAGGCAAATGGCAGATGGCAAAAGGTTCCCAGGAACAAGCCATAGCACGTCTGGGTTGAGGGTTGCGTTCTGAACGGGTGGGAAAATTTTGCCCTGAAGGTCTATGCTTGCGTTAATGTAACAGTCTTAATGTTTAGTATAAACGCAAATATATGAATTTATGTAAACCTTTGTTAAAGAAATACTGGGAATTTTTCCTGGCTGCCCCTGCCTATCATGGTGTCATGGCACATTTGAAACATTGCTTTCAGCTTAAGTGGACACCAATGCCGGGAGTCTTCCCATTCTCGGAGTGGTTGTAGTACAATGTTTAGCTTCTGTATGACGTGTCTATACTGAAAAATTAAGAGAGGTGCATCTAAGTTTATCGTTTGCCGTCGTCCAGAGGGATTAAATTCTAATTAAAATGAATAGTTTTCAAACGCCCCGTGAATCCATGGATCAACCAGCCAACCGGGAATTCACTCAGAACTTATTTTTGAGACTATCGGATGATTTATTCGGAATATGGCATGAAGACGGATATTGGCAGCCGCTGAATCCGGCTTGGGAAAATGTTTTGGGATGGACAGAGGAGGAATTGCGATCGCATACTTCTCAGCAACTGATTCATCCCGATGATCGCGATCGCACCATCGCCCATTGTACCTCAACCGAGGCGGTTGAATGTGAGCATCGCATTCGTCACCAAGACGGGAGTTATCGCTGGCTGGCGTGGAAACTGATTCCGGGGGATGATGGTAGGTTGTATGGTATTGGTCAAGATATCACCGAAACCAAGCACACAGAAGCCAAGCTGCAAGAACGGATAGAGTTTGAGCAGTTAATCACTAGCCTATCCCATCAATTCATCCAGTTGTGCTCTGATGGCATTGATGAGGGGATTCAGCATACCTTGGAAAAAATCGGTGAATTTTGTGGATGCGATCGCACCTATATGGCATTATTTTCAGAAGACGCTACAACAGCCAGCATCATCCAGGAATGGACTGCACCCGACGTGAATTCCATCCAACCCCAATGGCAAGATTTTCCTACCGATACTTACCCCTGGGGAATGGCAAAACTGAGAAACTTAGAAGCGATTCAAATTTCCCGCCGCAGCGATTTGCCCCCCGAAGCTAATTCCCTGAGACAAGCGATGGAGTTAACCGGGGATAAATCTATCGCTATTGTTCCCATCGCCCAAGGCAATCATCTAATCGGATATTTAGGGTGTTCCACTGTTAACGCCGAAAAAATTTGGTCAGACGATATCCTCTCCCTCTTACAAATTATTGGCGGTATCTTTGCTAACGCTTTAAGTCGCCAGCAAGCCGAATTCCAACTGCGAGAAAGTGAACGGCGATTTCGAGCGGTTTTCAATCAAACCTTCCAATTGTCCAGCTTGTTAACTCTAGAGGGTAACGTCATCGCCGATAACCAGACGGCTACAGATTTTTGCCAACTGGATAGTTCTCAAGTAATCGGGTATCCCTTCTGGCAGTTAAAATGTTGGACAATTTCTGCCGAAACTCAACAGCAATTAAAAACGGCTATTGCTGAAGCGGCGACAGGGAAAACCATTCGCTACGAAGCCGATATTTTAGCCCCCGATCAATCCGTGATTACGATTGATTTTTCCCTCAAACCCCTGCGGGATGAAAACGGCGAGATCGAACTCTTAATTGCTGAAGGTCGGGATATTAGCGATCGCAAACAAGTAGAAGCCAAACTGCAAACGGCAATGGTAGAGTTAGAACAGCGGGTTGAAGAACGAACTCACGAACTCAAGCAGGCAAATGAACAACTGCAAGCAGAAATTCTTCAGCATCAGCAAACTGAAGCCGAGTTACGCAATAGCGAACAACAGTTTCGTCGGGTATTTGATGAAGCGCCGATTGGCATGACATTGGCAGACTTAACTGATCGCTACATTCGCGTGAATCGGGCATTCTATACGATGCTGGGTTACAGTCAATCCGAAGTCATGGCACTCACTTTTAAGGATATTACTTACCCTGACGAGTTGACGCTGGAAATTCCCTATATGCAGCAGCTAATTAACGGAGAGATTGACAGCTTTCAACTGGAAAAACGTTATATCAAAAAGAATAACGATTTAGTCTGGGTGAATTTAACCCTCATTGCCTTGCGGGATAAACAAGGTGACGTACTCTATACCTTAGCCATGATCGAGGATATCACCGAACGCAAGCAAGCCATGGAAGCACTGCGTCAAAGTGAGGCACGGTATCGAGCCATTGTTGAAGATCAAACTGAATTGATTTGTCGGTTTAAAGCCGATGGTACGTTTACCTTTGTCAATGATGCCTACTGTCGCTATTTCAACAAACAACGCTCCGAATTAATCGGATATCGCTTTCAACCCCAGATTCCCGACATCGACCAGGAATTTGTCAACCAGCAATTTAAAACCCTTTCCGTTGAACAGCCTATCGTCACCTACGAACACCGGGTCATTTTGCCAGACAATGAGATTCGCTGGCAACAATGGACTGAGCGAGTGATGTTTGATAATGAGGGCAATGTTGTAGAATTTCAGGGAGTTGGACGGGATATTACATCGTTGAAAAAGGCAGAAGCGGAAATCATTAAAGCCTTGGAAAAAGAACGAGAACTGAGTGAACTGCGCTCTAGTTTTGTTTCCTTAGTCTCTCACGAATTCCGCACCCCATTAACGGCAATTCTTTCATCGTCAGAACTTTTAGAGCGTTACAGTAAAAAGTTAACGGATGAAAAGAAAAAAGCTCATTATCAGCGCATTCAAATCGCGGTTAGCCGGATGACGCAGTTATTGGATGATGTGCTAACAATCGGTAAAGCTGAGGCGGGAAAACTAACGTTTAAGCCAGCCTCAATGGATTTAATCGGATTCTGTCAGGAAATTGTAGACACCCTGCAAATGAGTATCAGTCAACAGCATTCGATTAACTTTGTCAGTCATGGCGACTGTGGTGATGCTCAAATGGATGAGAAGCTTTTACAGCATATCTTGAACAACTTAATTTCTAATGCGATTAAGTATTCTCCCCAGGGGAGTGAGGTGAAGGTTGAGTTAACTTGCGAAGAAGAATCGGCGATTTTCCATATTCAAGATCAGGGAATTGGCATTCCCCCAGAGGATATCAAAAAACTATTCTCGTCGTTTCAACGCGCCAGTAATGTTGGCACAATTCAGGGAACAGGTTTGGGATTAGCCATTGTTAAAAAATGTGTGGATTTGCATGGTGGGTTGATTACAGTTGAAAGTGAAGATGGCAAAGGGACAACGTTTACAGTTATGTTACCTTTGCAATCGATGGCAGAGTAAATATCCTTTTCCACCCAGCAAATTGTCGTCCAATTGTCGTCCAATTGTAGGGTGCGTTTGGGGGAGCGATAGAACCCCATCCTCAACGTAACGAAGTGGAGTAGGGTGGGGATGCCTTCACTCCCCCAAGCAAAAAGCAGGTATTCAATATGCCTGCTTTTTGCACTATCTAATACTCTATACTAATATATTCGACATAGAATTGAGTTAACCATGCTAGTATTCGAGGCAAAATTACGAGGAACAGACGAGCAGTACGTCATCTTAGACGAGATGATCCGTACTGCTCGTTTTGTTCAAAATAGCTGCCTTCGGTACTGGATGGACAATAGAGGGGTCAACAAGTACGACCTCAACAAATATTGCAAAGTCCTTAGAGAACAATTTGAATGGTGTAAGAAGCTCTCGGCACAAGCCTGTCAAGCTAGTGCCGAGAGAGCATGGAGTGCCATCGCTAGGTTCTTTGATAACTGCAAGAAAAAAGTTCCAGGCAAGAAAGGCTTTCCCAAATTCAAAAAACATCAAACTCATTGCTCAGTCGAGTACAAAGTTGATGGATGGGTATTATCGGATGACCGATTAACCATTACATTCAGGGATGGTTTCAAAGCTGGAACGTTCAAGATGTGGGGAACTCGTGACGTGCACTTTTACCAAAAAGAGCAGATTAAGCGAGTCCGTGTTGTTCGTAGGGCGGATGGATACTACGTTCAGTTTTCCATCAACCAGGAGCGAAAAGAACGCCATGAACCCACTAATAGGATGGTAGGGATAGATGTCGGTTTAAACCACTTTTACACTGACTCTGATGGCAACAAGATTGAAAACCCTAGGTTTTTGAGGAAGGCGGAGAAAGCCTTGAAAAAGGCGCAAAAACGTGTTTCCCGTAGAGCTAAGGGTGCCAAAAATCGCATCAAAGCCATCCAGAAGTTGGGTAGAACGCATCTCAAGGTGTCAAGGCGGCGTAAAGACTTTGCGGTAAAGACTGCAAGGGCGCTTGTCCAGTCGGCAGACTTGGTAGCTATTGAAGACCTAAAAGTGCGAAACATGGTCAAAAACCATCATTTAGCCAAATCAATATCTGATGCTAGCTGGACATTGTTTAGGCAGTGGTTGGAGTATTTTGGGAAAGTGTTTGATGTGCCAGTAATTGCCGTTGCACCTGATTACACGTCCCAGGACTGTTCTAATTGCGGGCAAGAAGTGAAGAAAGCCTTATCCACTCGCACCCATAAATGTCCTCATTGTGGGTATGTTGACTGTCGAGACGTAAATGCTGCCATCAACATTTTGATGAAAGCATTGCAAGGGCTAGCCCAACTACCGAGGGGCACTCGGAAAGTTACGCCTGGGGATGAGATGACCCTCTGCTTGGATGGGGAAACCCAAAAAAGTAAGGTTGCTCGTAGAGCCAGGAAACCCCGTCAGTGATGATGGGAATCCCTACCTTCAACGAAGTAAGGTGGGGAGGATGTCAAACTGCTCAAGATTTAGCTAGGTAACACCCAGGAAAATCATGGATCAAATGTCTCTCACTGTCACTCAAGTCATTCAAGCCATCCTTGCGCCAGCCGTGATGATTTCTTCCAGTGGATTATTTTTTTTGGGATTAAATGCGAGACAGTCTTCCTTATTAAATCGCATCCGCTTATTGAACAATGAGAGAAGAATCCTTTCGCGAGAGTTAACGCATCAAGGACAGTTCGATGCAGGAGAAGATATTCGCTTTTTAAGTTTAGAGCATCAACTGAATAATCTGTTGCGCCGCGCCTGGTATGTGCGGAATGCAACCCTTTGCGACACATTAGCGGTGGTTTTTTTTGTGCTGACCTCATTTGCTATTGCTCTGCATTTTTTTATGGGGATAACGTTACTGGAACGAGTCCCAATTTTTTTGTTTATCACCGGAATGTTTTTGGTATTAGTGGGGGTAATATGTTTAGCGATTGACGAATTAATCGCCTATTCGGTAATTTTACTGGAGGTTCAAGATAAACAATCGATTATGGTTGACTTTTTTGCCCGGTCAAATGAACCGAAGCCAGGAGAGCAGAGTAAAATGTAAAAAGTATGCCATTAAACGCAGTGAAGTGTAAATAAGGTGTTTTTAATTCTGCCTTTTCGAGTGAAAGCCTTTGTGACAAAATAGGCTATTGTTGATAACAACTGGATATCCGTCGCATCAATTCCGAGGAGTTGCTTTGCTATCTAATTTACCGCTACAACCCAATCCCTTGTTCGTAGTAGGCACTTTAGTGCCAGAAGCGCTAAAGCGCTTACTACAAACTCTGTTAACCTGTATAGTATTCCCCTACCCTCGCATTCTTACCACCATGACTGGAGCTGAACCTTTCATCGCTCAAGCGATTAGCGGCATCGCCGTTCCCGTTTTCCAAACCCTCTGGGGACAAGGTGGTAAAGTTCTGGGATTATTTGGCAAAACTCTGGATAAAAAAGCCAAACAAGCGATTTTTAATGCCTCTCGGCAATATGCCCAGAATTATACAGAACGTCATGGCATTCTGAAAGTCTTAGGAATGCGAGAACCTGTCTCCTTGGAATCGGTTTATACAACGGTGCAATTCTTGGATGACGCCGCGATTCGGAGTTTTGAATCCGTTGAAACTCTGGAAACTGTCTATCGGGAAGCAAAACAGCGGAGTTTTCAGTCTAAAGATTGCCCCAAGCAAGCCGGAATTACTGTCGCCAATCAAAAGCAGTATTTGATGGTGTTAGGAAGTCCCGGTGCGGGAAAATCTACCTTCTTGCGCCGCATGGGATTAGAAGCGCTGAAGGGAAAGAAGGGACAGTTTAAACACGCTCGTATTCCGGTATTAATTGAACTCAATACATTTAACCAGGGTGATGTTGATATCGAACATAAAATTGCTGAAGAATTCCGCATCTGTGGCTTTCCCGCACACCAGGAATTTACCGCTAAAGCCTTGGAACAAGGGAAACTGCTGATTTTGCTGGATGGATTGGATGAAGTGCCAACAAAGCGAATGAATTCAGTGATTCAGCATATTCAGAACTTTGTCGATTTACATGATAATAATCGCTTTATTGCCTCCTGTCGGGTTGCGGCTTATCGCCACAATTTCCGGCGCTTTACCGATGTGGCAATGGCAGAGTTTGATGATGATCAGATTAAAAACTTTATTAGCAATTGGTTTGGGCGTGAGCCACAAACGGGTCAAGAATGTTGGCAAAAGCTTAATCATAAAGACAATAAAGCGGCGAAGGAACTCACCCAGACGCCGTTGTTGCTGACATTAGTCTGTTTACTCTATCAGCGCTCCCGGAAATTTCCCACCAACCGCGCTACGTTGTATGAACGGGCATTACGTGTCTTGCTGGAAGAATGGGCAGCGGAAAAGGGTGTTTTTAAGGATGACGTTTATAAAGGATTAGATACTAAACGAAAGGAAATGATGCTGTCAGAAATTGCCCATGATGCGTTTCAGGCAGATCATTTATTTTTACCTAGACGGGAAATTGCTGATCAGATTGAGGAACTCTTGGCAGAAATGCTCCCGGATGCAGTTCATACCATTTTACAGCAGCGGCTATTCGCATCTCTTGGACAAACTCATCAGGATTCTTCCTCAGTGCAGAGAATACAGTTTTGGGAAGTTCAATCGATACAGATGTCATAAAAAAATCTCAACTTGATGACTATAAACCCTAGCATTAAACTCAAACCTGACTTAGCTTAGGCTGTCAGACAACTTCAGAACTTACGCCTCGATACCACATAGACCTGTAAAATAATAAAATAAACAATCTGACCCCAAACCCTCATAAACACCTCTGCGCCCCTCTGCGTTGACCTCTGCGTCCCTCTGCGTTAAAAAACACAAGGATGTACCGCACACCGCCCAAACGATTTATGAACTAGGTTAGCGCGATCGCGTTGGGAACGGGGCTAAAGCCCCGACTACAAACAAAACCTATAATAGGAATTTGTACGCTATCTCAAAACCCTACTACTTAACATGACCACCTCTCCCCGTCGCTACCATATCACCACCTTCGGCTGCCAAATGAACAAAGCCGACTCGGAACGCATGGCTGGTATCTTAGAAGATATGGGATTTGAGTGGTCAGACGATCCCAATGACGCCAGCCTGATCCTTTACAACACCTGTACAATCCGCGATAACGCTGAACAAAAGGTCTATTCCTACCTGGGTAGACAGGCAAAGCGGAAACAAGAACAAGCCGACCTTACCTTAATTGTCGCTGGCTGTGTCGCTCAACAGGAAGGAGAAGCGCTGCTGCGGCGTGTCCCAGAATTGGATTTAGTCATGGGACCCCAACACGCCAATCGCCTGAAAGATTTACTCGAACAAGTCGGTGACGGAAACCAAATTGTCGCCACTGAACCCATCCATATCGTCGAAGACATTACCAAACCCCGCCGCGATAGCACCGTTACCGCTTGGGTGAATGTAATTTACGGCTGTAACGAACGCTGCACCTACTGCGTTGTCCCCAATGTACGCGGTGTGGAACAATCCCGCACCCCGGAAGCGATTCGGGCGGAAATGGCAGAATTAGGACAGCAAGGGTATAAGGAAATCACCCTGCTGGGACAAAATATTGATGCTTATGGGCGGGATTTACCCGGCGTGACTGAATCGGGACGGCATCAGCACACCTTGACAGATTTACTCTATTATGTTCACGATGTCCCCGGAGTTGAGCGGATTCGGTTTGCCACGAGTCACCCCCGCTATTTCACCGAACGACTAATTCGCGCCTGCAAGGAATTGCCCAAGGTTTGCGAACATTTCCATATTCCCTTCCAATCCGGGGATAATGACATCCTCAAAGCCATGGCGCGGGGATACACCCAGGAAAAATATCGCCGAATTATTGATACGATTCGCGATTATATGCCCGATGCGTCGATTAGTGCGGATGCGATTGTCGGCTTT
This sequence comes from Coleofasciculus sp. D1-CHI-01, assembly GCF_040218875.1. NCBI lineage: Bacteria > Bacillati > Cyanobacteriota > Cyanophyceae > Coleofasciculales > Coleofasciculaceae > Coleofasciculus > Coleofasciculus sp. D1-CHI-01. Next base: position 48,843 of record NZ_JAVJQP010000080.1, on the reverse strand, counting down.
CCCGGAGAAACCGAGGCACAGTTTGAGCATACATTGAAACTGGTCGAGGATATTGAATTTGACCAATTAAACACCGCCGCTTACTCGCCTCGCCCCGGTACACCCGCCGCCCTGTGGGAGAATCAACTGAGTGAGGAGGTAAAGAGCGATCGCCTGCAACGGATCAACCATTTAGTGAACACCAAAGCCGCCGCGCGATCGCAACGGTATTTCGGGCGGATTGAAGAAGTTCTCGTCGAAGACCAAAATCCCAAGGATTCTAGCCAAGTGATGGGGCGCACAAGGGGGAATCGGTTGACCTTCTTTAGCGGCGATATTAATCAATTGAAAGGACAGATAGTTAAGGTAAAAATTACCGAAGTTCGGGCGTTCAGTCTCACGGGTGAAGCGTTAACCTTAGCCCCTTGTTAATAATGTCATGTCGGGTAGGCAATGCCTATCCGACTCCTGAGTGAGGCAGATCTAGCAACTGACGATTGGGAGTGCGATATTTGTGGAAGTGACAATGTAATCATCCGTCAGATTACTAGGGCATACGGCAAGGGTGAAGACCTACTCGTGATCGAAAATATTCCAATCCTCAGTTGCCCTGATTTCAGTATTACATTTTCTCCCCCATCTTCCCCATCTTCCCCATCTCCCCCATCTCCCCATCTCCCCATCTCCCCATCTTCCCATCTCCCCATCTCCCCATCTCCCCATCTCCCCATCTCCCCATCTTCCCCATCTCCCCATCTCCCCATCTTCCCTCTGGAAAAAGTGCAGTTACTCTTGAGATGGGATATAGATATATAAGAGAAGAAGAGACATCTGATAGATGATCGACCCAAAGCAGTAGCGTAGTATGGGACTAACTGGGACTGTATTTCAGGCATAGCCTTGCTAGTGATGACTTTGGGGATGCACCAACCGCCTAACCTAGCCATTATGCACCGCATACGCCACCACCCATGAACCTCACTCCCACTCAAAACCAGGTTACCTCGAACGAAGTGAAGGGTCACTCAGGGCGGGTTTTGTACAAACCTTACCATCAATAGCGACAAGAAAGTCCCTAAACCCGCCCCTACACAATCACGCACCCGGTTCTCTTGAACGAAGGGAAAGGTTCAAACTCTCTGATTACGGATCAATGACTTGACACCTTGCATAAACGACTTAGATTAGACTGTTCAGCTAGGCTGCTATTTTGAGGACTCCCATGACCACCCTCGTCATCGTCGAATCTCCCACCAAAGCCCGCACCATTCGCAACTACTTGCCTTCGGGCTATCAAGTAGAAGCGTCAATGGGTCATATTCGTGACCTCCCTCAATCGGCTAGTGAGATCCCCGAAGCCGTCAAGGGAGAAAAATGGGCGCAGTTGGGGGTCAATGTAGAGGCGGATTTTGAACCCATCTACGTTGTCCCCAAGGATAAAAAGAAAGTTGTCAAACAACTCAAAGACGCCTTGAAAAACGCCGAAGAGTTGGTACTCGCCACAGACGAAGACCGGGAAGGGGAAAGCATTAGTTGGCATTTGCTGCAAGTCCTTAAACCCAAAGTACCCTGCAAACGCATGGTCTTTCATGAAATTACTCAAGAAGCCATTCGCGACGCCCTGCAAAACTGTCGGGAGATTGATGACCAACTGGTACACGCCCAAGAAACCCGCCGAATTTTAGACCGATTGGTGGGATATACCCTTTCGCCTCTACTGTGGAAAAAAATCGCCTGGGGATTATCAGCCGGTCGGGTTCAGTCCGTTTCCGTGCGGCTGCTGGTGCATCGAGAACGCCAACGCCGTGCGTTCCGTCAAGGGAGTTATTGGGATTTAAAAGCCCTCTTAGACCAAGACAACACCCCCTTTGAATCCAAACTCATCACCCTAGCGGGGACAAAAATAGCCACCGGAAGTGATTTTGACGCCAACACCGGGCAAATTATTGAAGGGCGGACGGTGCGCCTGCTGAATGAAGCCGAAGCGCGAGACTTGCAGGCGCGGCTAACGGACAAAACCTGGACGGTGACTGACCTAGAGGAACGCCCCGTCACCCGCAAACCCGCCCCCCCGTTTACCACCTCCACCCTGCAACAGGAAGCCAACCGCAAATTAAGCCTATCGGCGCGAGATACGATGCGGACGGCTCAAAATTTGTATGAACAGGGGTATATTACCTATATGCGGACGGATTCGGTGCATTTATCCAAGCAAGCGATCGCGGCAGCCCGGAGTTGCGTCGAACAAATGTATGGTCAGCAATACCTCAGCCCCAAACCGCGTCAGTACAGCACCAAAAGTAAAGCCGCCCAAGAAGCCCACGAAGCGATTCGCCCCGCCGGAAACACATTCCGTACCCCCAGAGACACCGGACTATCGGGTCGTGAATTACAACTGTATGAGTTAATTTGGAAGCGCACCGTCGCCAGCCAAATGGCAGATTCGCGCCAAACCCACATTACAGTAGATTTAGACGTTGAAGATGCCGGATTTCGGTCTACGGGCAAACGTATCGATTTTCCCGGTTATCTGCGGGCGTATGTGGAAGGTTCCGATGATCCTGACGCCGCCTTAGAAGACCAAGAAGTCGTCCTTCCCGCCTTAGCCGTTGGAGATCATCCCGAGTGCAAAAACCTGGAAGCCATCGGTCATGAAACTCAACCCCCAGGGCGCTACACTGAAGCCTCCCTGGTCAAAACTCTAGAAAGTGAAGGAATTGGGCGTCCCAGTACCTACGCCAGCATTATCGGTACAATTATCGATCGCGGCTATGCCCAAATGCAAAAAAAGACCCTCATCCCCACCTTCACCGCCTTTGCGGTCACCAGTTTACTGGAAAAACACTTCCCAGACTTGGTAGACACCAGCTTTACCGCCAAAATGGAACAAACCCTGGACGAAATCTCCACCGGAGAAGCCCAATGGCTACCCTATCTGGAGAAATTTTATCGGGGTGACAACGGCTTAGAAACCCAAGTTCGCGAACGGGAAGACCAAATTGATCCCAATGAAGCCCGGAGTATCGAACTAGAAAATCTGGATGTCAAAGTTCGCATTGGTAAATTTGGTCCTTACATCGAAGCTGAAAATGGCGAGGGTTCCGTTACCGCATCTATTCCCCAAGATTTGACCCCCTCGGAACTGGATGCAGAACAGGTAGAGGTGATCCTCAAGCAAAAAATCCAAGGACCGGAGAAACTGGGACTGCATCCCGAAACAGGCGAACCGATTTATCTGTTAATTGGGAGTTATGGTCCTTATGTCCAACTGGGTGAAGTCTCTGAGGAGAACAAGAAACCGAAGCGGATGTCTTTACCCAAAGGGGTAAACATGGAAGATGTCACCCTAGACATGGCGCTGGGTTTATTAGCACTCCCACGTACCTTAGGCGTTCATCCCGCTACTGGGGGCAAAGTTCAGGCGGGATTGGGGCGTTTTGGTCCTTATGTTGTCCACAACCAGGGTAAAGAGGGAAAGGATTATCGTTCCCTGAAAAAAGGTGACGATGTATTGACAATTTCTATGGATCGTGCATTGGAGATCTTGTCTGAGCCGAAAAAATCTAAAGGGGGTAGTCGCAGCAAATCCAAGACTCCCTTAAAGGAATTAGGGGAACATCCGGAGGACAAAGAACCCGTCAATATCTACGAGGGTCCCTATGGAACATACATCAAGCATGGTAAAACTAATGCGGGACTCCCTGATGATCAATCGGTTGAGGATATTACGTTAGAAAAAGCCTTGGAACTCTTAGCGGCGAAAAAATCTAGCAGCCGTTCCAAAAAATCAAAATCCTCAAAATCCTCAAAAAGCCGTAAAAATACCAAAAAATAGGTTGATGTAGAGACGTTCCATGGCGCGTCTCTACCTAGCGTTTACTAAAAATGATGTAAGCTGTCACGCATTTACATTGGGAATGGGTAGCGAGCAAGATGCAAAGCCTGCGGCATGGCTTCGCTTAACGCATTACAATGGTTTTGCCGTTTTTGATATTAAGGTTTAAATGCCGAACAGCTTAAAAATACAGTGGTGAGAAAAGGGGATTATAAGCGTGTTGCAAAAATTACGTCTCAAGCAAGTAGGACCTGCCCCTGAATTTGATGTCGAATTTGCTGAAAGACTGAATATTTTTACAGGGGATAACGGCTTAGGAAAAACCTTTCTACTTGACATTGCTTGGTGGACATTAACCGGAAACTGGATCGATCAACCGGCTTATCCCCAAAGACAAGGGCAACCTGAAATCACTTGCCACGTAGACAGTCCAACGGATTCAAATAATCAGGACTATCATAGCTCTTTCGATTTTGATCAGCAACAATGGCGTAAGCCGCTAATACCATATCCTTTTAAAGGAATTGTCATTTACGCTCGTGCTGATGGTGGTTTTTCTGTTGTCGATCCGGCTCGGAAACGGGATACGGCTTATAACTTTACTGCCAACACGCTATGGAACGGTTTAAGATCAGGGAAAAAAGTTATTTGTAAGGGTTTAATTGATGATTGGGTGAAGTGGCAAATTCAGCCTGATCAAACCCAATTTAATTTACTATCTCAGGTTATCCACAAACTTGCCCCCCATCCAGGAGAATGGATAGAACCTGGAGAACCCACCAGAATTTCTGTAGAAGATATCCGCGATTTTCCAACGGTTAACCTTCCCTATGGAAATGTGCCTATTGTTCATGTTTCAAACGGCATGAAGCGGATTCTTGGACTGGCTTACTTGCTGGTTTGGACATGGTATGAACATTGCCAAGCCTCAAAACTGCGTCAAAATAAAGCATCAAATCAAATCATTTTTCTCATGGATGAGGTAGAGTCTCATCTCCATCCGCGTTGGCAACGGACAATTTTACCCGCCATTCTAGAGGTAATTAAGGGATTTCAAGACAATTTAAACGTCCAAATCCTAATTACCACTCACTCTCCCCTTGTCTTAGCATCTATTGAACCCATTTTTAAAGACGAGCGCGATCGCTTATTTTTATTTGAGTTACAAGGTGAAAGTGTCACCCTAGACGCAATCCCTTGGACAAAGCAAGGTGATAGTGTCGGATGGCTAACCTCAGAAATTTTTGGACTGAAGCAAGCGCGTTCAAAGCAAGCTGAACAAGCCATAGAAGCGGCGGAAGCTTGGATGCGACACGATGATATGAGCAACTTTCCTGACGATTTAAGAACCAAAGATAAAATTCACCAACAACTACTGCATCTTCTTCCTGGACATGATCCTTTCTTTCCCCGTTGGATAGTCACAATGGAAAAACGGCAAGCATGATTCCCGTTTCTCCTCCTCCTGAACCACCTAATTTTGATGCTCAAGCCAGACAACCTGGTAATAGATGGTTAGCTAATCATCCAGAGGCAAAAAGACCAAGAGATTATTGGTCATCGTTTAAAGGTGACTTAGCCAATGGCTTTAACTATCTTTGTGGTTATTCAGCCATGTATGAACCGATTGGAACAGTCGATCACTATCTCAGTTTCGAGAATTATCCCCATCTCGCCTACGAGTGGAGCAATTATCGTTATGCTGCACAGTGGATTAATAGTAGTAAACGAACCGTAGATGAGCAAATTCTTGATCCGTTTCAAGTTGGGGACGATTGGTTTGAGATTCTTCTACCCTCCTTACAATTAGTTGTAACGGACAAAGTACCACCATCGGAACGAAAAAGGGCAGAATTCACACTACAACGCTTACACCTACAGGATGATGAAAGAGTGATTCGCCAACGCCAACAGTGGTATCAGTTGTATCTGGATGGGGATTTAACTTTAACAGGATTAGAGAAGAAAGCCCCGTTGATTGCCCGTGCGATACGAAAACAGCATCAGTCTAACAAGGCATAAAATCAATGAAAAAGGATAAATGACATGAATCTGCTACTTTCTTTCCTTATTTATTCACTCAATTGAATAAATTATAGAATGGCTATATGACTTCATCTACCTACTGACAATAGAATCAACTGATATATTGATACAGCAGTTTGCTCTGCTATGCGGTACATTGTCGATCCCCCTAAATCCCCCTTAAAAAGGGGGACTTTGATCGACTGTACTTTATTACAGCGCTTTTCGCTGTATCAGGAAACGCTAGGGGATAAACTATTCCTCCCGTTAGCGTCGATCGGGAAGCGTATTCTCCATCTTGGGGATCTCGAAATACAATCAGTTGTCTTCTTTTGAGATTAACAACCCAGTATTCAGGAATATCAACTTGGGCATAAATTTTACGTTTTATCTCTAAATCTTTCTCTAAACTGGACTCTGAATATTCAATGAGCCAGAAAATATTCTCTGGATAAGGGTGATGCTCTAGGTATTCGCGCCCCAATCGTTGCACAATGGCAATATCGGGTTCAGGTTCAGAGTTGTTCGGGAGTGTAATCGGTTTAGCTAACCGAACCATCGCCCGATCGCTTAACCGCCGCATCAGATATTCCCCAGCTTCACTACTGAAATAGGCGTGGGGTTCTCCTTCTGGTGACATCTCGACAATTTCTCCCTGAAGTAGTTCCACCCGCCGATCATCTAAAATCCCCGCCGCAATCATGCGGTGATACTCGTCTATTGTCCATTTGGCTGTGGTGATTGCCATTGCGATCGCGTTTATTTGGCTGGCTTTATTATAAATGGCGCTAACTATAGAGGCGCTGAAGCGCAACTACGAACGAATGGCGCGATCGCACCTCTATATTCAACACTTGAAGACAAAAGATGAAACACCAATTATTGTTAGGTTTCCTTCAATCTAAATCCCGATGGGTAAAGGATTTGGCATCCTTGCCACTATAACTCGCAACAATATGACCTTGACCTGTCATTTGATACTTATACGTCACCAATCCCTCCAATCCTACAGGACCACGGGGCGGTAATTTATTTGTACTAATTCCCACTTCCGCGCCAAACCCATAACGGAACCCATCTGCAAACCGAGTCGAACAGTTGTGGAAAACATTCGCGCCATCCACTTGATTGAGGAATATTTGGGCAATGTCTGTATCTTCGGTGACAATAACATCGGTATGCCCAGAACCATAATGATTAATATGGTTAATGGCGTCTTCTAAGGAATCAACAATTTTAATCGACAGTATTAAATCATTGTATTCTGTAGACCAATCCGCATCTGTGGCGGCTGAACAATCGATCATTTGGCAAGTCGCTTCATCGCCACGAAGTTCCACCAGCCGTTCTTTTAAGGCTTTTGCGGCTAGGGGAAGAAAGCTAGGCGCGATCGCACGATGCACCAGTAGCGTTTCTATCGCGTTACACACCGCCGGATACTGGGTTTTCGCATCAACGGTAATCTCCACCGCTTTTTGCAAGTCAGCCGCGCGATCGATATAACCATGACAGATTCCATCAGCATGACCCAATACCGGAATCCGGGTATTATCTTGTACGAAGCGGACAAAGGAATTCGAGCCTCTGGGAATAATTAAATCAATGTAGTCATCCAATTGCAATAGCGCCATTGTCTCCTCTCTGGTGGTTAAGAGTTGCACCACCGCCGGATCAACGGAACTCGTGGATAATCCTTTATGAATCGCATTGACAATCGCTTCACAGGATCGAACGGCTTCCTTCCCCCCTTTGAGAATCACCCCATTCCCCGATTTTACCGCCAGGGAACTAATTTGCATCACCGCATCGGGACGCGCTTCAAAGATAACGCCTAAGACTCCCAAAGGACAAGTGACACGCTTGAGAACTAATCCTGTATCAAGTTCCCGATGAATTTGGATTGCGCCAATCGGATCAGTCAACTTCCCCACATCCCGCACTCCCGCGATCGCGGCGTTTAGTTTCGTCTCATCCAGCTTCAGGCGATTGTACAGGGGTTTAGGGATACTCTCCGCTTCTGCGGCTTGACAATCCGCGACATTCGCCGCCAAAATATCCGGTGCTGCGGTTTCTAAGGCTTTGGCGATCGCTTCAATGGCTTGATTTTTGGTATCAGTGGACATAACCGCCAACTGTCGCGCCGCTTGGCGAGTAGATTGTGCGATCGCGCTGAGGGATTGGGATGGTACTGGAGTCGCTGTCATGGCTGGAGATCGGAATACCAACTAAGTCATCTGAAGTCTAGCAAAATCCTGGGATGGGCGGAAATTAGGATTGATGGCTTTTCCAGAAGCTAAACGCGCTATAGCTAGATAACGCTATAAGTTTTCAATTTGGGTTCGTAATTCCATCAAATCAGGATATTGAGTAATATCCAGTTGATCAATATTTTTCCACTCAATTGAATAAATGTTTGAACAGCCAAGCGCTCCAAAACATGATATGAAAAGCCACAATCGCCCAAAATGCGACTTGGTAAGAATTTTTGCTGCTTTTGTGGCGTAGGGTGCGTTGAGCAATGAATGCGCCTAACCATCCACCTGCTAGTTCGCACAAATGTAAGGTTTTCTCAGGTATCCTCGATTCTCCTGTTCTAGCACGGGACTTATCGTGAGCATAAAGGACAAAGGTTAACCCACTCATGATCAAATACAGCAGGAGAGGAATTAAATTTGATGTTATTGATGCCAAGTGAACCGATCCACCGATCGGAAATAGAGATAAAAACAAAACTTCCCAGACTAATGAAGACGATTTTGTTCTCTTTTTCGATCGCTTTCTTTTAACAGAGGTTTTGGATAAATGTTTAGGACTAGGCTGAGATGTCGTTCCTTCGATGACAGCATTGCTAGCACGACGTTTTCCTTTGTTGCCAACGGTTACTTGATAACGGATAATGTCACCGACTTGGGGACGGCGATTAGGATTCTTTAATCCAGTGATATGCAGAAAAACGTTTTGATCATCATGATCGGGTTTGATAAAGCCAAACCCTTCTTCGTCTTTCCAAACTGTTAATTGACCTTTATGCGTTTTGGGTTTCATTCATAAAACTCAATGCTAATTATAGAGGCGCTTCAGCGCCTACTACGAACGAACCGCGATCGCGTTTCTGTTGCTTATTCCATTTATTATAGAGGCGCTCAAGCGCCTACTACGAACGAATGGAGCGATCGCACCCCTATATTCAAAAATTGAATATAGAATGAAACTATGAATATAAAAGGGATAACCTGATGGGTACTCGCAACAAAGACGACACGCTGAATCTGACGCTGATCGAAGAATCGATCCTGAATGCGCTGATGTATCGAGAACGCTATGGATTGGAGATTATGAGTGCGATCGCGCAAGCTAGCAATGGTGAACGCACCATTGGCTTCAGTTCCCTTTACCCCACCTTGCGAAAACTGGAAAAACGAGGTTTCGTTACCTCTCGCTGGGGTGATGAGACACCGGAGGAAACCACAGGCGCACGCCGACGTTACTACAAAATCACAGGTTCTGGCTTGCAAGCCTTGGAGAAAAAGCAACAATTCCTCACCGCCTTACACCATTTGCAACCTGCACTGGGAGAACTCTAGTATGATGCACCGAAACCGTCACCGCCGCCGCACCGTTTCGCAGATAATACGTTTGATCCGGCGTGGTGGGCGAGCGATCGCTAAAGCGTTGATTTATCTGGCTGTTGAATTTACCGTTTACATTGCTATTGGTGGAGGAGCGATCGCGCTTTTCTGGCTAGGATTACCCAGCTATGTCGCATTAGGATTAAGTATCGGGTTAGTGATCCTCAGCTTCACCGTGAGTTTTCTGGCTTACCGACAACATCGCCGGATCACTAGGCGATCGGTCAAAACCGATGCTTCTCCTATGATTAAAGGGGATGTACAATTGGCTGACTGGATTGCTCAAACCCTTGCCAAAAAAGCACCTCAAGAGTGGGAGGAATACCAAGATTGGCTACATGATATTTTACTGGATCGTCGCCAATGTCTAGATCAGGGTGATCCTTATTGGCGGGTAACGGCTTTAACCTACTGGCGATTAACTGGACTCTGCATTACCGTCAGTTTGATCAAGCTGAGACGACTTGCGATCGCGGCGAGACGAATGCGTTAAGAATTTTCCATGATTGCGATCGTTATGGATGAATGATCCAAAACACCTGTTCCGTTTAGGGGCGACCCGCTTGGACTAATTCAAAACTCCATTCCACTCAATTGGATCGGGTCGCCCTCTACTCAATGAATGTCGAGATCGGTTCGTCCTGATTCGTCAAGGACAAAGGACAAAGGACAAAAAAAAAGAGAGTCACCTAAGCAACTCTCTAGATTATCAGGGTGCATCTACTAAGCATAATTATAGCCATTGGGGGTGAGGGGTGTCACCCCCTATTTGCAAAAAAGATGTTGAGTTTTGTAAAGAAGTGGCAGCATAACCCGTGATCCGTGACCCCTGACCGATGAAAATAAAAGCTGTAGTGTAGGGTAGGTAGCGCAAGAGGAGACAGCCATGGAACTGAAGTCAGTTCCCGTAGAGCTTCCGGAAGGGTGTAATATTATTATCGGTCATAGCCACTTCATTAAGACAGTGGAGGACTTACCGATTCAGAGGAACTCAAAATTGCCTCATCCGTTAAGAGAAATTTTGCCACTAAGCTTAACTCACCCAAGACATAGGATTATCCTCTCCCGTTGAGGACGGGGTAAACAGCATCAACTGGGACAGTGCTGGCTGGGATAAATCTGTGAGTTGTCGTCCAAAAATAAACTCGCTGTAATCAGCTAGATTATCAAGTCCTAGAAGATTGAGCAATATCTCTGCTGCTAACCATACCGTTGTTTTTGCCAGCAATGCTTTCCAGTTTACCGTCATGGATGTGTCCCCCTTGGAATAAAAAAGTGGCAGGTGGTGAACGCCAACGATTTATTGCATCACTAGGATAGGCGGAGACTTGGAGGAACAAACACCGTGATTTTATCCAACTTAAGGGGTTAGTTGAATCAGTATCCGTAGATCTACTTATAAAACAGGTTTCACTATTTATCTCTATTTGTTAGCAAGAGTTTGTATGTACGGCAGGTACAATCACCGACTCATCTCTGTTATACTTGCTCGGCTACCCCAGACTCTCTAGACTTGATTCAACGCCTTACTCATGATCAGTCATACTCATGTCCACATCTAGCCATAAGAATCAGTCTGCCCCGAATTACACCCAACAGTTACAATACCTTATGCAGCAGGTGGATGTGTCCAGTTTTCGCCAACTGAGTCGTGTCAGTGGTGTGTCTGAACGACAACTGAAACGTCTGCGACAAGGACAGGTATTGCAAATGCGGGTAGAGACGCTGCTGAAATTATCGCAGGTATTGCAAATATCGGTCGATCAATTGCTAACCTTATTTTCACCCGAATCAATCTCCCCGATGACGCCGCCGCGCGATCGCACTTCACCAAGTTCTGAGATTCCCACACCAGAAAGCCTCGACAACCTCAAGCAGGAATACCACCGACTACAACAGCAATTCGCCGCACAACGCGAAACCCTGCTACAGGAATTTCAGCAATCGAGTGTGCAGGTATTAGAATCATGGTTATTACAGTGGCCCACAGCTGCTTATGCCGTAACTCAGAATGACCAGTTACCCGCTATCCGATTATTGCCCCTAATCAAGCCAGTGGAACAGCTTCTGCAACAATGGGGCATAGACGCGATCGCCTCAGTTGGTGATGAATTGGCTTATGATCCCCAATGGCACCAATTAATGTCGGGAACCGTTCAACCCGGAGAGCTGGTGCGAGTTCGTTACGTTGGCTATCGGCAAGGTGATAAATTATTGTATCGGGCTAAAGTGAGTCCGGTGAATAATGAGGGATAAAATATTTTTTTTCGCCATTTAAATGCCGAAAAGTTTATGGATAATGATTATATGATTCGAGTTATTGAGTCTTATTTCATTGACTCTACCTTAAATTTAATGGCACTGGAAAGCGTGCAGTTTTGGCTCGCCGAAACTCTTGATATAGTGTAGGGTGGGCATTGCCCACCAACTCGACGGGAACTGCCTCGACATTCAGAACGGGTCAGAAAATTGTGCGGGGAAGGTCGAGGCTCTTTATTACTACTTGTCGTTGTTTGATTCAAGGTTAAATCTCCTGCACGTTTAAAAATTATCGATTTTTGATTTGGTAAAAGCACCCGTTTACAATTAGCACAAACAATTGCTTGGTTAGTTGATAAATTATTAAATGCAAGTATAGAATGACTAGCTGCGGCAAAGGTTAAAGTTCCTAAAATGCTAGTGCTAGCTAGACGAAGTAAGCATTTAGTCATTTATCGACCTATGGTTAGGTTGCTGATTTTTATTGTCGCATTCTTATTTAAACTAAAATTCGGTTTTATTGAGGAGTTTAAAAGGCACAATTCTTGCCAACTTCCGGTAGATCTCCGACTTCTTCGTTGAAACCCTGATTCTCACCAATGAACTAGATTTAGAAGTCGGGGATCTGGTTTCTGCCCATTGCCCATTGCCCAGCTCGTAGCGCTATACTCCCCGCACCCCTGCACCGCCACTTTTTTACATGACGCTGCAAGCATTGGTCAACAAGCCCTATAATTAGTGTTCCTTTCCTAAGCTATTCAGTTTGACTACTAGATGTAGTGTAGTTTTGCCTATGAACCCCTTAATCTCTAATCCCGTGAATTATCTGCAAGAATGGAACAATAGCTGTATCGATGACCAACTCACGCGCCTAAACGTTATCCCTTTAACTGGCACTTGCCCATCGAACTATTTATTCTACGCGGATACATTACCACGACGGAATGATGGTCGGGTCAGTCACCGCATCCTCAAGCGCTACGAACATACGGAACAAGGAGGATGGTGGTGTTCCGGAATTGACGTACTCACGGGTAATGATGACCTTTGGGGTTGTTTCAAGCCTAGTTCTCCTCGGCGCAGTACTCAGACGGGAAAACCGATTAAATACGAACATCCGCCCCTAGCCCCCACAGGTGTTTTTGCTCTGCGTGTCCCCCTACATCTGTGGCAGGATATTGCTAATCGCTATAACATTACGCTTCCATTTGATTTGTCTGGGGGTGGGTTTAATCACGTCATCGACAATCGTGAAAACCTCGCCGACACATCGGTCAGGGCGGGTTTTGGAGAAACGTTATCATCAATCACCCCAGGCGAGTCCCTAAACCCGCCCCTACAAACCATGCCCTCGCTAGTCGCCAAGGGTGAACATTCGGTCAGGGCGGGTTTTGGAGAAACGTTATCATCAATCGCCCAAGGTGAGTCCCTAAACCCGCCCCTACAAACCATGCCCTCGCTAGTCGCCAAGGGTGAACATTCGGTCAGGGCGGGTTTTGTACAAACGTTACCATCAATCGCCCCAGGTGAGTCCCTAAACCCGCCCCTACAAACCATGCCCTCGCTAGTCGCCAAGGGTGAACATTCGGTCAGGGCGGGTTTTGGAGAAACGTTATCATCAATCGCCCCAGGCGAGTCCCTAAACCCGCCCCTACAAACTCAAAATGTCTCCGGCGAATTTTGGCAGTGGTTGATTGCCCATCCCGAAATTCCGTTGTGTATTACTGAGGGCGCAAAGAAAGCGGGGGCTTTACTCACCGCCTGCTATGCGGCAATTGCCCTCCCTGGTGTATTCGGAGGCTATCGTGTCCCTAGAGATGAACAAGGAAATCGGATCGGCAAGTCTCGCCTCATCCCCCAGTTACTCAAATTAGCAACGCCGGGGAGAACGATTTATATTGCTTTCGACCAAGACACTAAACCCAGTACCATCAAAGCTGTTAATGCCGCTATTCGTCAGTTGGGATATTTATTAACCCAAAAGGGATGTTCTGTCAAGATAATCAGTTGGCATCCAAACCAAGGGAAAGGGGTTGATGATTTAATTGCCAACCATACTCAGACAGCATTTGACGAAGCCTATCAAACGGCTGTCCCCTTAGATACCTGGAAAGCCCAATCCTTAACCGGGCTGACGTATCCGCCCACGATACAGATAAATCGTCGCTATTTAGGGGAATTATCGATTCCTGAGGATGCCAAATTGATTGGAATTAAATCCCCCAAAGGGACAGGGAAAACTCAGTGGTTAGAAACAATTGTCAAAGAGGCGATTAAGCGCCAGAAATGGGTTTTGGTGATTGGTCATCGGGTGCGACTCGTGGAGGCGTTATGTCAGCGCTTTGGCTTGAACTATGTCACTCAGATACAGGATACAGAAACGGGTGCTAGGTTAGGCTATGGTCTCTGCGTTGACTCTCTCCATCCTACGTCTCAGGCTGGCTTTGAGGCGGTGAACTGGTCAGATGGGGTGGTAATTATTGATGAAGTGGAACAGGTTCTTTGGCATGGGTTGGATTCGGAGACTTGCAGTAGTAACCGAGTGGCGATTCTGAAATCTCTGAAGACATTGATGCAAAATGTTTTGGGAGATGAGGGACAAGTTTATGTGGCGGATGCGGATTTGAGTGATGTTTCTATCGATTACTTGATTTCTTTATCGGGGGTTCCCCAACATCCTTATATTATTCACAACGCTTGGAAACCCAGCGAGGCTGAATCCTGGCGGGTAAACTATTATCCAGAACGTAAGCCAGAACGCTTGATTCAGGATTTGGAACGACACATTGCAGCCGGTGGGAAACCCTTTGTCTGCCTTTCCGCCCAGAAACGGGGGAGTCAGTGGGGAACCTGTACGTTGGAAGCCTATCTGCGTTCTCGATTTCCTGAGGCGAAGATTCTCCGCATTGATTCGGAATCTCTGACTGAACCGACTCATCCGGCGTATGGCTCTATGCGTGATTTGGATGGGGTGTTGAGTCAGTATGATATTGTTCTGGCAAGTCCGGTGATTGAAACGGGCGTCAGTATTGAGTTGCAGGGACATTTTACCTCGGTTTGGGGGATTGCGATTGGGGTGCAAAGTGAGAACTCGGTGCGTCAAGCGTTGGGGCGAGTGCGGGAAAATCTGCCTCGGTTCCTGTGGGTGGCGTCTTGTGGGTTTAATCGGGTGGGCAATGGTTCTACGTCGATTCCAGCTTTGCTGACATCGGGACGACGTTTGACTCAGCTTAATATTCGATTATTACAACAATCCGATTTTGATGCCCTGGATGATATTGAGACGGGTTTTCAAGCCGAATCGCTATTGTGTTGGGCAAGAATGGCGGTGAGACATAATGCGTCGATGTTTCAGTATCGGGAATCGGTACTGGCGGCGCTGCGCGGGGAAGGGCATCAGGTGGTTGAGGCTTCGGAAGAGGAGATGGGAGGAGGGGATAGTGTGTCCTCTATTTCCCAGACACCGGGAAAGATTGAACCCGATTCGCTGACGGCTGCGATCGCGGCAGTAAAAGACCAAAACTATCAAGCCGAATGTTTAGCGATCGCGCGGGCTAAAAATCTCAGTGATCATCAATATAATACTGGGCAAAAACGATTAGTGAAAACCCTTGCCCAACGACGGGCGATTCGTAAGTATGAGTTAAAGCAGCGTTATCGAATTCCAGTTACCGCCCAACTGGTAGCTAAGGATGATCAGGGTTGGTATCAAAAACTATTACTCCATTACTTTCTCACCCTAGGGCGAGATCATTTAGCGCAACGGGATGCAGTGATGGCACGTAAATTGATTGAGTTAGGCGGTGGAAGTATTTTCTTACCTGATTTTAATCGTTCCCAATTGGGGGCGGCGGTAGGGACAATGGAACTTTTGGGGGTTCCAGTTTTGCTGAGTGATCGGGGGCGTGAGTTAAGAGGAACGGATGAGGATTTGCAGGCGATGGCGCGATTGGCATTATCGAATCGGGCGTCGATTAAAACTACTTTGGGAATTGGATTGGCGCGAAATGCCACACCGATTCGGATTGTCCGGCGTTTGTTGGATAAAATTGGCTATGGACTTCAATGTATTGGTCGTGAAAGTAAACGTTTAAATCGCGTGCGTGTCTATCAGGTGGTTCATCCCTCGGATGGGCGGTTTGAGGTATTTCAGCAGTGGTTGGCGCATAGTTGTGAGGTGTTAGAGAAGTCTCATCAACGACTTGATGCTTGTTCAAAAGAGGCAAAAAATAAAGCTGATGTTGATGCCGGGGTTGACTATGTGCAGCTTTGTCTTAATTTGTCGGATTGTTGATTTTTATTTGTTTATGTCATTTGTTTATGTCATTTGTTTATGTCATTTGTTTATGTCATTCTGAATGAAGCGACAGCGGAATGAAGAATCTCATGAGTGCAGCAAGGGAGAAAGAATTGACCAGCTAAAATCTTCCTTGCTTGCAGGTAGTCAGGGCGGGTTTAGTCACATCCGGGTGAGTCAGAAATGATAGTAGTGAAACCCGCCCCTACACATTCAAAATAGAGACGTATTAAGCTATGTCTCTACACGGTTTCACGCTTGAGCCGGCTGATATAATAAAGGGTCTAACTTTCCCTGACTATCTAAACTGTAGAGATCATCACAGCCACCAATATGCTGGTTGTTAATAAAAATCTGGGGAACGGTTCGCCGTCCATTTGCCCGTTCTGCCATTTTCATTCTGGCACTTCCATCGCCGTCGATTTTATATTCGGTGAAGTTAACGCCTTTCCACCACAGTAATATCTTTGCACGAATACAAAAGGGGCAAGTTTGCCAGGTGTAAATTTCCACGTTAGCGTTGATGCGTTCGGGATGACGTCCGAGGAGGGAGTTGATCAAGTTGAACATTTTATCACTATTTTCAAGGGTTATATTTTCTATTCTAAGATATTAAGCTGTGTTAAGCCAATCCTTGTCCTCTATCATTTTTTACCGCTAGTGCTAGCGTAATTTAAACTTATCAACGAATAATATTACATTAATTTATAGAACAAATCAAGATTATTTTTACTGGGTTACGCACTAGGGAATACAGCAGTTCGTTTCATCGATTAAATGACCGCCTAACCCACCCTACAGAGAATTAATGGCTTTGCACTCAATGGTCTCTCAGTCTATATTAAGTTATCTAGTTTACCGGAATTTTTACCAAAGAGCTTGATAGTAAGGGTAGCATGTACCCTCCAATTGCTAGGTTGGGGCTAGCTATTGGAGATGGAGGAATTCAGAAGGGAGATATCTGATGGGTTCAAAGCTGAAAACCTGGATTAAGCAGTGGCAAGGAGTCTTATTAATCGCGCCGAGTGTGACGCTGATTATTCTTGCCCTGAATGCAGCGGGTTTATTTCAGCTATTGGAATGGGCAACGCTGGATCAATATTTTCGGCTGCGCCCTCAAGAATCTCCAGATTCTCGTATTCTCCTTGTTTCAATTGATGAAACTGATATTAATCAGGTGGGACAGTGGCCCATTCCGGATGGGGTTTTGGCTGACTTAATTACTACGATGAAAGCGGCTGAACCACGAGTGATTGGTTTAAATCTGTATCGAGATTTACCTGTAGAACCGGGACATCAGCAATGGGTGGAGGTGATGCAGTCTACGCCGAATTTAATTGGGGTAGAAAAACGAGTGGGCGATCGCGTGGCTTCTCCACCCACTCTGGACGCTTTAAACCGAGTTGCTTTGGCGGATCTGATGGTGGATGCGGATGGCAAGATTCGCCGAGGGTTATTGTCGATTAAACAGGAAAATGATGAGTTGCAATTAAGTTTAGCCGCCCGTTTAGCGTTACAGTATTTAAAGTCTGAGGGGATTACCTTAGAGGAGATTAATGCTAATCAGCAGCGTTATCGGTTGGGGAAAACTATCTTTACGCCTTTCCAGACGGATGATGGGGGGTACGTGGATGTAGATGCGGGAGGGTATCAGATTCTCTTAAATTTTCGCGGTGTTTCAGACAGCTTTGATACCGTTTCTTTAAGGGATGTATTAGCCGATCGCGTTTCCTCAGAAAAAATTCGCGATCGCATCATCTTAATTGGATCTAAAGCCCAAAGTACCAACGATTTATTTTTTACGCCTTATGATAGCACAATATTTGCCCCTCCCCGTCGCGCCGCTGCTGTTGTTATTCACGCGAATTTAACCAGTCAAATTATCAGTAGTGCCATTGATGGACGCCCCTTGATTAAAGTCTTACCCAATCCAGTCGAAGGGGTACTGGTTTTGTGTTGGTCGTTTCTGGGTGCAGCCGGAAGTTTAGTTTGGCTAAAGAATAAATGGTTGAATCCCAAAACCTTACTTCAATTACTTGCCCTAGGCATTTATATTGTATTAGCAAGTGGTTGTAGTTTAATTGGCACGTATCTCTTATTTTTGGCAGGGTGGTGGTTACCTGTGATTCCCTCATTACTCGCCTTGACGGGTTCAGCCGTTATCACTGCCGATTATCAGAGTCGGCGGTTACAGCAGGAAGCGCAACAGAAATATCGCCGTATCTTTGAAAATGCATTAGAAGGTATTTTTCAGACCACTCTTGATGGACGCTATCGCAGTGCAAATCCGGCGTTGGCAAAGATTTATGGGTATAAGTCTCCAGAGGAGTTAATTACCAGTATTACTAATATAAAAACTCAGCTTTATGTTGACCCGAAGCGGCGAGATTACTTTATTCAACTGATGGAACAACAAGGAGAAGTTGTCAGCTTTGAGTCGCGAGTTTATCGACGGGATGGCAGCATTATTTGGATTTGTGAACATGCGCGATCGGTTTGTGATGATCAAGGAAATGTTCTTTACTATCAGGGATTTATTGAAGATATTAGCGAACGGAAACAGGCGCAAGTCGAGCGAGAAGCGTTTACCAGAGAACTTTTCCAGTTGAATCAATCCTTCTCCCAGTTTGTCCCGCGACAATTCTTACAGTTACTAAAAAAGGACAGTATTTGTGATGTTAAGTTAGGCGATCAATCTCAGCAAAATATGTCAGTCCTATTTGCAGATATTCGTAACTTTACGAGTCTATCGGAAGCGATGAAACCGCAAGAAACCTTTAACTTTATAAATCGTTATCTTTCCTATATGGAACCTGCCATTATCCAGAATCAAGGCTTCATCGATAAATACATTGGTGATGCGATTATGGCGTTATTTAGTGGCAGTGCCGATGATGCTGTAAACGCGGCAATTGCTATGTTGCAACAATTAAAATGCTATAATCAAGAGCGGCAAAAAGCTGGAGAATCTCCGATCGAAATCGGAATTGGTATTAATACTGGTTTGATGATGTTAGGAACAGTGGGCGGTAAAACCCATATTAATAGTACGGTGCTTAGTGATGCTGTGAATTTAGCCTCTCGCTTGGAACATTTGACCAAAGAGTATGGGGTATCGCTGCTGATTTCACATTACACCTTTGACCATTTGCGTGACCCTTCTAACTATTCGTTTCGTCTCATTGGTCGGGTCAAGGTTAAAGGTAAATCCCAAACCGTGTCGGTGTTTGATGTGTTTGATGCTGATCCGCCTCCCGTTCGTCAGCGGAAGCTAAAAACAAAGACAATGTTTGAACAAGCGTTATGCCTTTATTCGCAACGAGAGTTTAGTAAAGCGGCTAAATTATTTCAACAGTGTCTAGAGTTTGTGCCTGAGGATAAAACCGCTAAAATTTATCGGCAACGCTGTCAGAAGTAGAGATGTAATATGGTACATTGACACACAGTTAACATGCCGTTTTTAATTACATAAAAATTTTAATCTTCCCTCAAAAGAGTACGGGTATGGTTACGACGGGACTGTATAGAGAAAAAGAACCGAATCATTGGGTTTAACCTCTTGCCAATGAATTTTACCAATTTTGTTGTCTCAAACCCAGTTCCACTGATGAATCCAGCCAATCTTATAGCAATCGCCATAGCGGTTAGGACGCATCATTTTGTAGAGACGTTGCATGCAACGTCTCTACAACTCAAACGCCTAAACAGTCGGAAAGCATTAAAATGGTTCTGCTGTTTTGGACTTGTATCCAGTCAGATTTTTTATGCGGCAAAGATTAATGCCCAACTGATTCCTGATGATACGTTAGGTGCAGAAAATTCAATCGTTGTTCCCCAAGAGGCGCGGGATTTGATTCAAGGCGGGGCAAGACGGGGGAGTAATCTGTTCCACAGTTTCCAGGAGTTCAATGTTGATTCCGGACAGCAGGTTTACTTTGCCAATCCTGCGGAGGTTGACCATATTCTCACTCGTGTCACGGGAACGAATCTATCCAATATTTTTGGCACTCTCGGTGTAGAAGGGGCGGCAAACTTATACTTAATTAATCCTAATGGAATTATTTTTGGTAAAGACGCTAGGTTAGATGTAACAGGTTCATTTGTGGCGAGTACGGCGGATGGCATTCGCCTGGGTAAACAGGGATTATTTCTGGCGACAGAACCGGAAGAAAGTACCCTCCTATCGATTCAGCCAGGAGTATTCTTTTTTAATTATCTGACAGATGAATCGGCAACGATTACCAATGCGGGAAATTTATCGGTGGGAGGGAATCTTACTCTAGCGGCTAATACTCTTAATTTACAAGGTCAGCTTATTGCTGGAGATAATCTTACTCTGCACGCTAATCATACTGTAAACATCCGAGACAGTCGGGTAAATCCGTTCATCGCTAAGGCTGGCGGAACTATGCAGGTACAAGGCGATCGCACAATTGATATTTTTGCCCTGAATCATCCGGATAGTGGCGTTTTTGCCAATGGGGATATTTTATTCCATTCGGCTAATCCTGTGCAAGGGGATGCCCATTTCTGGAGTGGTGGCGAGTTTCGCATCGAACAGCTTGATGGGAATTTAGGAACTCTCAGCAGTCCCAATGATCCGGTGATTCGCAGTCGTGGGGATGTTTTGATCGGGGCTTATCAAGGCGCTTCGCTGCATATTTTTGCGGGCGGAAGTGTGACGATTCCCGGTGGTGTTTTGATCAATAATGTCGATGCTGAAAATGGCATTGTTGAAACTGTTACTCTATCTGATGGCACCTCCATATTAATTGATGGGAAAACTCAACCCACCCTGGATATCCGGGCTGGAACAACTGCTTTTGGGATTCCAGTTATCAAGGGGATTCCATCGGATGGAATTATTGTTCCGCCGTTTCCCAATCCTCTAGAAAGTTCCACCAGTGCTAATATTAGCATAGGCGATATTCTTAACTCAGAAGGAACTATATTTTTAACCAATCAGTACCAGCCCAATCCATCCTTAGCTGGGGGAATAACGGTTGGTTCAATCAATACTCAAGGAATGATGGTAGGGGGTACGATTATTATCGACTCTAAAGGATTGATCGATACCACCGCTGGTACAATTGATACCAGTTCTTTGGGGAAAGCAGGTGATATCTTACTCCAAGCCGTTGGTGATATTGGAGTGAGTGATATTAATGCCAATGGACAAATCGGTGGTCATATTGCCCTGAACAGTGGTGCAACCCTAACTATCGATAATTCAATTATTACTAGCGTCACCAGTTTAGGCAAAGGCGGTGATATTGAACTCTCAGCCCCGTCTCTGGTGTTGAGGGATGGGTCGAAAATTTTCAGCGTTACGGTTGGTTCTGGACAAGGGGGTAATATTCAGGTTAGCGCTGATTCAATTCGTGCTGATGATAACTCTGACATTAATACGATTTCAGCTAGTATAAATGATAGCAATAATATCAGTAACATTATCGAAATTATTGGCTCATCGACGGGTGATATTGCGGATCTAATTTCATTTTTACCCGCTAATAATACATTGGGTAGCATTTCAGGGTCAGGAGGTAATATTCAGGTTAGCGCAGAATCTATTACCTTGGATGGTGAATCGAATATTGCAACCGCTACCTTTGCGAATGGTGGACAGGCGGGAAATGTGAGAATTAATGCGACATCAGTTAACCTGTTGAATGATGGTACCGTAGGTTCCCTAACCTATGGGTCTGGTGATGCTGGAAATTTAACCCTCAATAGCCGTCAATTACTGATCCGAAATACGAAAACCCAGTCAGAGGTAGGAACGGGCATTTCTACAGCCGCTCGCACCAATAGCAGTGGTGATGCTGGGGATTTAACCATTAACGCCGAATCCATAGAAATTATTGGCAATCAACCCGGTGTAGCTGACCCTCCAAGAGACTTTAATACTCTCTTAGATTTAGCGGAATTACGAACAGGTTTGACCTCTGGAACTCAAGGGAGTGGAGATGCCGGAAATGTCACGATTAATAGCGATCGCCTGGTAATGCGAGATGGTGCTGGAATTGCGACGTCAGCTGACTTTACGAGTACAGGAACCGCCGGAAACTTGAGAGTAAATGCGACTCAGATAGAATTGCAAGGGAAGGGGGGTATAACAACATTGACCCTAGGATCGGGTGATACCCAAGGCGGCAATTTGTCCATCAACGCTGAGCGCGTGACGCTTTTGGACGGAGCCGGAATTGGTACGGGAACGCTATCCGGAAATGGTGGTAATATTATCCTCACCGCAACGGATTTATTACTGATGCAAAATAACAGTTTAATCACGACCACGGCAGGACAAGCTGGAGCGGGTGGAGATGGTGGCGATATCCATATTGATGCTGAGTTTATCGTGGCTATTCTGGATAAAAATAGTGATATTACTGCCAATGCGTTTGAGGGAAATGGGGGGAATATTGACATAACCACTCAAGGTATTTTTGGCTTGCAGGTGAGTGATACGCTTACCCAAAACAGTGATATTACGGCGAGTTCTCAATTAGGAATTGATGGTACGATTACGATTAATACTCCCAATGTTGATCCGTCTCGCGGCTTAACTGAATTACCCTTTAATTTTACTGATCCGTCCAATCAAATTATTGCGGGTTGTCCGGCGGATACCGGGAATCGGTTTACCGCTATCGGGCGCGGTGGTATTCCCGATAATCCCCGTGACTATTTGCCGGGAAATGCGGTTTGGCAGGATCGGCGAAATGTTGCAGTGTTTCCTGATAATCAACCTGCTGTAAACCTGCCATCTGAGACATCTGAAAAGCAGATAATTGAAGCCCAAGGTTGGATTGTGGATGAAGAGGGTACGGTGATTCTGACGGCTGAATCGAGTGGAGGAAACAGGGGGGATTTTGGGAGAGTATCGTCTTCGTGTGGAGGGAGAAATGACTTAGATTAAATTTAATGGGTGAAATTGCAATTAGATTTTTTTGACGCAGAGGAACGCAGAGGTTTCCACAGAGGGCGCAGAGGTGATTGAAGGATGGGGGCAATAATTTTATAGAATGGGGGAAATAACTGGAGATGATCGGACAAAGGACGAATGACAAATGACAATAGGAACTCGTACTGATTTACCCCCAGCATTCCCTGATCATACTCAACTTCCTGAATCAGATGGTACGTTTGTGAAAAATTTCCAGGAGCATCCTCAAAGCATTATTTTAACCGATTCTATTGGCTCAGTTTTACGGCAACTTCATCCTGATGGTCAATATGCTATTGGACAAGATTGTGGTATCTACTGGCGTGAAACTGACCCCCCAGAAAAAGGTGCTGAAGCACCGGATTGGTTCTATGTTGGCAATGTGCCGCCACTTCTGAACGGAGAAATTCGCCGTTCTTATGTCCTCTGGCGAGAATTCATGGCACCAACGATTGCGATTGAGTTGGCTAGTGGAGATGGAGAAGAGGAACGAGATGCTACACCTTTATCAGTTTCGGCTGAGGGGAAAACGACGAAACCGGGTAAATTTTGGGTTTATGGACATATTATTCGCATTCCTTACTATGCCATTTACGAAATTAAAAATGGCAAATTAGAAGTGTATCATCTGCAAGATTTTTCCTATCAACGGATAGAACCCAATGAACGGGGTTACTATCCTATTCCACCGCTAGGCGTCGAACTGGGACTTTGGCAGGGAACGTATCAAAATCAAACCCAACTCTGGCTACGCTGGTGGGATAGTGAAGGCAATCTTTTACTAATTGGCGAAGAACGGGCGGAGTTAGAACAGCAACGAGCTGAAAATGAACGACAACGAGCGGAAACCGAACGGCAACGAGCGGAACAAGCCGAACAAAAAGCGGCAAGATTAGCTGCACGATTACGGGAAATGGGCATCGATCCTGATGCCGACGACTTAGCGTAAATGAGGGGTTATGAAACGGTTAAAAAGAAGTAGTAAAAGGCAACTATTTTTCTGGGGATTAGTCCTAGTCACTTGCTTCGTGGTGGTGACGGTTCGTCCTGTCGCGGCACAGTCTTCTTCTAACCGTTTTTTGACCTCTCTCCCTACCCCTCTCCTTGTAGGAGAGGGGAGACAGATAGATAATTCTAACCTTGTCAGTCAGGGTAAACTCAATGAGGAAACTGGACATTTAGCTGATACAATAAAGACTTGGCAAGAGGCGGTCAAGAATTATGAAAAAACGGGCGATCGCGTCAATCAGGCGTTAGCTTTACATTACTTATCCTTAGCCTATCAAGACGTGGGACAATGGCAACAAGCAGAAGCGGCAATTACTCAAAGTCTTGACTTACTCCAACCCCAAGCCAATCCCGCGATTCTAGCCCCCATTTTAACTACTAAAGGGAGTTTACAACTGGCGATGGGACAACCGCAGGCGGCGCTAGACACTTGGAAACAGGCGGAAACGGTTTACGCCCAAGCCGATGATCAGATGGGGGTATTGGGGAGCAAAATTAATCAGGCTCAAGCATGGCAAAGTTTGGGAATGGTTCAGCGATCGCGGCAACTTCTGGAATCGGTACAGCCACAGCTAACCACCCAACCGGATTCTATCATGAAAGCGACTGGATTACGCAGTTTGGGTAGGGTCTGGGAAGCTATCGGTGATTTGCCAGCCGCCCAGAGTATCTTACAGGAAAGTTTAGCTGTAGCACAACGCCTTAATTCTGTCCCCGATATTAGTGGGGCTTTGTTGAGTTTAGGTAATATTAGCCGCAATTTGGCAGAAATGCCAACGGCATTAGCCTACTATCAACAAGCCGCCGAAATCGCCACGACTCCTCTGTCTCAAGTCCAAGCAAAACTCAACCAACTTAAGCTACTGATTCATTTAGAACAGTTTGCCGACGCCCAAGAATTAGTTCCCCAAATTCAACGCAATTTGTCCCAGTTATCTCAGAGTCGAGAGGCGATTTATGCCCAGGTTAACTACGCTGAACGTTTAATCGAACTCGTGGAAACCTCTGGCTTACGTTCTCAAAACATTGCCAATTATCAAACCATTGCCCAACAGTTAGCCGATACCCGGAAAGCGGCAAAAAGTTTAAACGATAAACGGGCAGAATCGCTGAGTTTAGGCATCCTCGGAAAAGTATACAACAAAACCCAACAATGGTCTCAAGCTCAAGATTTAACCGAAAAAGCCCTAGTTTTATCTGAGAGTATCAACGCGGCTGACTTATCCTATCAATGGGACTGGCAACTCGCCCAAATCCTCACTAAGATGGGCGATAAATCCAGTGCGATCGCGGCAAATAAACAGGCGTTTGATACGGTACAATCCTTACGCGGGGATCTGGTGGCAATGAATGCTGATGTGCGGTTCTCGTTTCAAGAGAAAATTGAACCCATTTATCGTCACTTCGTCAGTCTTTTATTAGACTCTCCTTCGCCAGAACATCTACAACAAGCCCGAAATGTAATTGAATCCCTGCAATTAGCCGAACTAGAAAACTTTTTCCGCACCGCCTGTTTAGAGACGCAACCGGAACAACTTGATACCGTCATCGAAAAAGGTGAAGCGGGGGCGGCGGTAATTTACCCGATTATCTTACCCAACCGTTTAGCCGTGATTCTTTCCTTACCCGGACAACCGCTGAGTCATTATGATATCAAATTATCCTCCACAGAAATTGAATCCACAATCAGCCGTTTACGCCAAACCATGAATCCGGCGTTATCGAATAAAGAACGGCTCAAGCTTTCTCAAACCGTTTATGATTGGTTGATTCGCCCGATTGACAATCAATTAACCAGTAATCAGATTAAAACCTTAGTCTTTGTTCTGGATGGAGTTTTGCGTAATATACCCATGACAGCCCTCTATGATGGCAACCAGTATTTGATTGAAAAATACAGTGTCGCGTTAACACCAGGATTGCAGTTACTTGAACCGCGATCGCTCAAACAAGTTCCCCTATTTTCGTTAACAGCAGGATTAACGGAAGCCCGTCAAGGGTTTCTTCCCTTACCGGCTGTTAAACAAGAAGTTAAAGAAATTAGTAATCATTTACCTTCAGAAATTCTATTGAATGAAACCTTTACTCATGCCAAAATAGAAAAGGAACTCAAAAACCACTCCATTAACATTCTCCATCTTGCCACTCATGGTCAGTTTAGTTCGCAACCCAAAGACACCTTTATTCTTACCTGGGATAAACGCCTCAATGCCAATACTTTATCTCAATTGCTTAAAACGAGAGAAGAAAGCAATTCTGAACCGATTGAACTATTAGTTCTCAGTGCTTGTCAAACGGCGACTGGAGACAAACGAGCCGCGTTAGGATTAGCCGGATTAGCCGTGCGTTCTGGCGCTCGCAGTACAATTGCTACACTTTGGTCGGTGAATGACCAATCCACTGCCAATACCATGATTGAATTTTATCGGAATTTGCGCCAAGGTGATGGCAACCGCGCGGAAGCCCTGCGTCAAGCTCAGTTATCATTATTAAAGCAAGAAGCCTATCAGCATCCCTATTACTGGGCACCTTTTGTTTTAGTGGGGAATTGGCTGTAATTATTGATCAGAAAAAGCAGGGTTCAAAGCTCTATATATTTTGGGGTCAGAGGTTGCTCAATTCGACAAAACATAAATCCGAGGAGGATTGAAATCATGAACGTAGTTAAATCTTTATCCCTATTCGGCATAGCGTTATCCTTGGACGTGTTAGTCGGTTCGGATTTAATGGCACAATCTAACTCAATTAATACCCAGTTGTGGGTAACATTTGATCCGCCCAAAGAAGGAACTCCATACGATACAACAGGTGGCGCATCTCGGGGAACCTGTCCGGGGGATGAACTGATGAACAATGAAAGCTTATCCTCGTTAATGCCCACCCATAGCGAAACGGATGTCGAACGTCCCAGTTTTGCTGTTTATCTTCCCAAAACAGGAGCTAAACAAGTATTTTTCAGCTTAAAAGATGCTGATGAAGACTATTTTTATCAGACACAACTGCCACTACCGACAACTCCGGGTACGTATCGTTTAAAATTACCAGCCGACGCTCCGGCAATAGATTCTAATATAGAATATCAGTGGTCTATAGGGTTGATATGTGGGCAAGCCGTCGATCCTAATGATTCTAGAGTCGGTGGGATGATTCTGTATAGGAGTCCCTAGTGCAAGAAGGCAGAAATAACGCCAACAGCTAACATCTCCCCCCGCGATTGCCTTACCAATAAGGCGGAGGATTGGTTGTAGGTTGAGTTGACGCCTGTTCCCCAACCAAACTCATTATCCCAGATCCCCGACTTCTTCAAGAAGTCGGGGATCTGGCTTGGACTTGGTAGTAGTATGAGTAAGGTGATTAGATCACGGTAAAATAAGCCTGGGTTAAACTATCAGCATTCACCTGATTGAGAATAGCTAACACCGTATCATCTGCCGATTTAATTAAGGTATTCCTAGGTCGATGCTATCAGGAATAATCACACCGTTCTCGTCAAAGTCAACCACCAAGCGACCCACGTATTTATAGTTCCCATTGGTGTTAACCACAGCAACGGGATTACCGTCAGATTCGGATTCACTACCCGGTGATTGAGGCGACGTAGGGGCGCATAGACGTGCGCCCTTTTCCCGGCGTGCGCTATGAATTCCCCTCATAAATATAGGAAATTTCTCCATTCTTTATAAAGAGTTTAGCATTATATTTTTGTTTAAACTTTTTCTTTAGATTCTGTATTTCCGTTGAGTTAATGGGACATCTTGTGCTTGAAATAAAGCAGAGTTTAATGAGAGATTTACAATTACAGGACAACAACTCAATCCCTCGTTCAATTTGCTCCACTGCATGCTGAACATTAGAACCTTTTAACTCAATATAAACCTCTTGTTCATTGGGCAATATGAGCAAATAGTCGCATCTAATACCTTCTTTAATCACACAATCATCTACCTGAACAACTTTTATCGTAGCCCGATTGGGATTATGCAGTCGAAATTTACTTCGTTTATTTCGACTCCCAGGATCAGTCACAACAATATTGGTATCACTCTTGATTGTTTCACATCCGGCAAAATTTCTCATGGATTGATATCGAGAAGTTGATCAAACTGAATGGCTAGTTCATTCGATACGTCATCAATAATATTCGTATCTATTAATCCTGTTTCAAGATCGAGAATGGAATGGCAATCACCATCGGCTAAAGAATATACAGCCAGATCATTAGGTTCAAGGAATCTTGATGTCGGAACATAACGAGCTATTTCTTTTTTCTTTTCTTCAGTAGCATTAGCCGCCAAGAATCCGGCTTGAAGCAGATTATTGAAAGCCGTTAATATATAAGGACTATGAGTTGTAATGAAAAACTGCAAGTTATCTTTGCTAGAGTTATAGACTGTAGAAATTAGCTCCACCATATCTCTCTGAGCGGCTGGAAAAATATGTGCCTCTGGCTCCTCAATATAGATTGATTGACCCCCTATTTTGGTGGGTTTAGACAATGCAATTGATCTAAGAATAAGAGCCAATGGTAATACTTCTTGCTGTCCCGAAGAAGAATTTAAAACACTAATCTTTCTACCTGCATCCATCTCCAGATAATCTTCCCCGTCTTCTTGAAAATACTTGCCGCAAAGAATTTTTGTGCTAAGTTTATCTATCTCCTCGTTTAATTGTTTGTTATTGACTCTTCCTCTCAACCTTTCAAGTCTAATCGGATTTTTCACGCTTTCATAGTAATTCCCGAACTCAACCAGAAACGGATCGACAGCTTTGTTCTCAGATAAAAAAGTGAATATACTACTTTTGAGATTGGCAAAAAAGGATCGTCCTGCTGGAATATATAATTGTGAAAACGTGACAACTTGAGGAACTTTTTTAGCTACATCCCGTAAAAAAGATCGCTCTATATCATAGATAATATTGAAACGAGAGAGAACACTAACTGGCATGTCTTGTTCAGCGGCTTTCTCATTTTGCTTCTGGATAATAGTTTTCAAAGAAACAAATTCATCTTTGAAAAATGCTGAATAGTTAAGCACCACTTCCGGTGAGCTTTTCTTGGCTTTTCGCTTTCGGGAAATCTCAATAAAATCTTCACCGACATAATAACAAATTCTAAAATTTGTGTTTCCCCAGGATGATGACGGGAAATATTCATAAAATCGGCTTTTGAAATCTTGATCAAGCTCTTCATTGGTTTTTGATCGTTCTGCTGCATTAATGATTTCAGATATAAAGCTCTTGAAGTAGAATAGTAACTTGGCGACGACACTCTTCCCGCTGGCTTGGGGACCGATCAAAATATTAATGGGTTTGACATCTAGAGTAATATCTTTAATTCCCACAAAATCTTTAATTTCAATTCTTTCCATAATTCAATATCAGTAATATACTCTCAGCTGCCGACGTTCGTAGTAAGGGCTTTAGCCTTCACTTTATCCCAGCGTCAACCCAACCGACAATCTCGCTTGAAGTAAGGCTTGAGCCGTATGAGTGCGAAAGTCTCATGTAAGGTTCTCAGTTCTCAGGGGAGAGGGGCGACCCTCAAACCTTACCCGACCATTACGCCCAGAAAACATAAGAAATTAGGGCTAAGGCTCCCTACTACGAACCCAAGCTAATCTACCAAATTAGGTGTGCCGAGCCACTACAAAAGTGACATGCGTATCAGGTCATACAGAAAAGGGGAGAAATTTCTCCCCTGCTCCTCGGCTCTCCTGCAAGCTTCACCGAAAACGTTTTAGTTTACTGGCTGTTGCATCTGGGTTGGAGGAGATGCTTCTGGAGCCACAGATTCGATCACATCGACTTCACCTACCCGATTGAGGGGCCAAAAGCGGACGATCGCTCGTCCAATAATCTTGTCACGCGGGACAAAACCCCAATAGTGAGAATCGTAGCTATTATTGCGATTATCTCCCAAAACCAAATAATTGTCCTCAGGCACAGTCACCGGTCCGTAGCTGTATTCAGGTGCTTCTTCGATATATTGTTCCCGCAAGGCTTGATCATTGACATAGACTCGTCCTCCCTTCACCTCGACGGTTTCGCCAGGAAGACCAATCACTCGCTTGATAAAGGCGTCTTTGAAATTTTGCTGCTTGAGCGCATCTGTGGGAGAAAAGACCACAATATCTCCGCGCTGGGGTTGACGGAAGTTATAGCTGATCTTATCAATAATCAGGCGATCGTTAATCTGAAGGGTGGGTTCCATAGAACCCGAAGGGATATACCGCGCTTCTGCGACAAAGCTGCGAATCCCGATCGCGAGAAAAACACTCAAGCCAATGGTCTTGAATCCCTCTACCCAGGGATTTTCTGGCTTTTGTACCGATTGTTTTTCAGGGTCTCGATTTTGGGCACGAGTCATAGCCGTTGAATCACCTTAAGCAATCACGAGTTGGACGATGGAGAAAAATCAGGGGAGGAAAATCAGGGGAGGAAAATCAGCCGATTAGTCGGCTCATCTCTTCCAATGTAACCGAAGCGGTTGTAACCGACGGGGTTCCTCTAGTAACTGGACAAAATTCGCTCTAAAGTAGGAATACTGAAGCTATTGGGAATTTTAGCATTTTCTTATGTCCTCTGACTCAAGCTTACTCATCCGCCATGCTCGTATTCTCATGCCCACAGGGGACATTTTGCTGGGAGATGTCCTCACTCGTGGTCAAGAAATTGTCCAGATTGCCCCAGACATATCAGCTTCGGCAGATAGGGAAATCGACGCGACAGGGTTAACATTGTTGCCGGGAGTCATCGATCCACAAGTTCATTTTCGCGAACCGGGCTTAGAACATAAGGAAGACTTATTTACCGCCAGTTGTGCTTGTGCCAAGGGAGGCGTTACCTCATTTCTGGAAATGCCCAACACTCGACCCCTAACCACGACTCAAGCCGCCTTAGACGATAAGCTGAAACGGGCATCCGAGAAGTGCTTAGTTAACTACGGCTTTTTTATTGGCGCAACACCCGCAAATTTGCCCGATCTGCGTGAGGCACAGCCGACTTGTGGGATTAAGATATTTATGGGTTCGATGCGTGGGGACTTATTGGTGGATAGCGAGGAGGTCATTGAACCTATTTTCGCTGAGGGAAGCCGACTAATTGCGGTTCATGCTGAAGATCAAGAGCGAATCCGGGAACGGCGGGAAAAATTTGCTGGAATCAATGATCCGGCGATTCACTCCCAGATTCAGGATAATCAAGCCGCCCTAAATGCGACTCAACTGGCGCTGAAACTCTCGAAAAAATATCAGCGACGGCTACATATTCTGCATCTGTCTACCGGGGAGGAAGCCGAGTTACTCCGTCGGGATAAACCCAGTTGGGTAACGGCTGAAGTCACCCCCCAACACTTGCTCCTCAATACCAGCGCCTACGAGAAAATCGGCACATTGGCGCAAATGAACCCCCCCTTGCGATCGCCCCAGGATAATGCCACCCTTTGGCAAGCGCTATTAGATGGCGTCATTGACTTTATTGCCACGGATCACGCCCCTCATACCCTAGAGGAAAAAGCCCAAACCTATCCCAATAGTCCATCAGGAATGCCGGGAGTGGAGACATCCTTAGCCTTAATGCTCACCCAAGCCATACAAGGACGCTGTACCCTTGCCCAAGTCTCCAACTGGATGTCTACGGCTGCTGCTAAAGCCTATCGCATTCCCAACAAAGGCGCGATCGCTCCCGGTTATGATGCGGATTTGGTCTTAGTAGACTTAGAAAATTACCGTCCGGTGCGGCGAGAGGAACTGTTAACTAAATGTGGTTGGAGTCCCTTTGAAGGCTGGAACTTAACCGGATGGTCGGTGATGACTATTGTGGGGGGTAAAGTGGCTTATGAACGGGGCAAACTGCACACAGATGTACGCGGTCAAGCCTTGAGGTTTGATGGGTAAAGTCACCCTTCCCTCTGCCTTTTGCAATATCTTAACCCCACCCTATAACAAATGACAAATGACAAATGACGAATGACAAAGGACAAATACTATGACATTAGAAGCGCCAAAGCGATCACCACTTAAAGCTATTTTGATCGTCTTGATTGCTTTAATTTTAATTGTTTCTGCCTCTATAGGCGTAACCTTAACTGTTTCAGGAGGAGCGATGTTTGCTGGAAAACGACCCACGAATCTTGGTATTGAGTCAGGGAAATTAACTGCCTGTCCCGAAACCCCAAACTGTGTCAACACTCAAGCTCAAGATGCTCAACATAAAATTGAGCCATTAACCTACAAATCAACACCAGCTAAGGCAATAGCTGACCTGAAAACCGTGATTGAGAACATGGAAAGAACCCAAATTATCACGGAATCAGAGAATTATCTCTACGCCGAATTCACGACTAAGCTGATGGGCTTCGTCGATGACGTAGAATTTTTCCTAGATGCAGGTGCAAATGTTATCCATGTTCGTTCAGCATCGCGTTTAGGACAATCCGATTTAGGCGTCAACCGCAAACGGGTAGAAACTATTCGCGCCAAATTCAACGAACTGCAAACCTAAGTGTAAATTCTCTGATGGGGTGACAAGCCGAGCAAAAGCGGTTAAGTGGCTTGTCGCCCTGTCAGGGGGTGAAATCATCTTAGAATAATTAAAGTTAGTAAGGAGCGGCAGGGTTTGCAATTGCCGAATCGAGAAAATGCTTTTATTCAACCGACAAAACTAACGGGTTACTTGCTGTCATAAACTCACTCTGTTGGTAAGTCAACAGTTAACATTCTGACTGTATGGATTATCGATATAGGTAAAGAAAATCCTCGATTTGTTACCGCTAGACCCTTTATAGAAAGTAATGGATAAAGAGGATATGCTTAAAGAGTTAGATGTAGTAACATTAACGCACGATATTCGAGAACATGGATTGAACAGGGGGAGTAGGGGCGCGATTGTTCATTGCTATAAAGATGGACAGGCGTTTGAGGTAGAATTTGTCAGTGAAATGGGGGATACACTGGCTTTACTAACGTTGGAGAAAGCCGATATTCAACTTGAACGAGAAGCAATTCGAGGACAAGTTGGGAAAATTCTTGATACTTTACCCGCTGATTTATTGGTCGAGGTGCGAGATTTTGCTGAATTTTTACAACAGAAGCATCAGTGAGGTACTTCAGATCCCCGACTTCTGCAAGAAGTCGGGGATCTTGCTTGGATATACTATATAGCACTACGCACTAAGGTTAGGACAAATGAAGAAAAATCAAAATCGCTCAATTCCTTGTAAGGTAAACTTTTGTCTTCACTATTGCCTATTGCCTATTCCCTATTCCCTGGCGCGTAGCGCTATACTTCATCAACCATCAAATATGCTGTAAGCGATGGGGACTTACGACTTTTTCATGTCACGAGCCATTTTGCGGAACATGTCCATGCCAGAATCGCTAGAGTCAGCGCGGCGGCGCTCAAAACTGTTTGGCTGTGACTCACTCACTTGCTGGTTTTGAGGAGTTGGCAACGGTTCAGGAGTGGCGCTGATTTGTTTATTGGAACGGATGACTTGTCCAAAAGCCGAGGTTTCGACCTCCTGCTGTAAGCCCTCCCCTAGGTTGTCTTTTTTCTTAGCAAACCGCTTCTTTACAGATGTGGGCGATCGCATATAGTTAATGTCACCGAACGTCTTGGCGTCATCCGGCTCTAAAAAGTAGGCTTGTCGCTTTTGGGCTTCTGTCGGCTGTTCTGCTTCGTCTGTCTCCTCATCGACGTACTTGCTCTTTAACCCAAATAAATCACTCAAAAATCCCATAGCGAACTAATCCTGCCCTTCATTGATTACCTTTGTTACTTTATGTTAACAATAATTAATGATTATGCAAATGTTGTTCTAAAACTAGCTGAGTGAGGTAATAAACTGTGTAGTTTTTCTACACTATATGGGTCAACCTGTAGAGACGTTGCATGCAACGTCTCTAGAGGATCGATGTAGGGTTCAAGCCGCAGAAAATTTAGCTCGATGGCACTAGTCGCTTGCGGAGGGATTCGGCTCTCCGCTTCGCTGTATCATTCTTCGGTTCATGCTTGAGGGCTGCTTCATACGCCTCTAACGCTTGAGCGGTTAGCTGCTTACGCTCGTAAACGTGACCCAAGTTATTGAGAGCCGTCACATAATCTGGCTCTCGTTTTAAGGCTTCCTTATACTGGCGAATGGCAATATCGTACTGATCTTGGGCAAAGTAGGCGAAACCGAGAGCATTATGAACCGGAGCTAGATTGGTTTCTGAAGCATCCGGAGCTTTAAGTCCCTTTTGGAATAGAATAACGGCTTGAGCAAAGAGTTTCTTGTCCAGATAGATACTACCCAACTCGTAGTAGTCTTGGACTGATCCTCGCTCTTTTTGCAGCTTTTGCTCCAGCTTGGAGAGGGTGCTTTCGATTTTACGGGTTTTGAACACTTGGCGGATTACTGCCAAAGCTGCAACGCCAAGCAGAACTAACAATATGATTAGATAGGTTTGTGGCAGGGTTTCATCCATAATCCTGTGCAACTTATACGGGACGGGTTTCAATCTTTTATAATGGTAAACCCCAAGCGGCAGCACGTTCAGCTAACCAACCTTCGGCGTGCCAACGTTCGATCGCCTGATTGACTTGTTGTCGCAGTTCAGTATATTGCAATCCTTTAGGCATTACTATCGCCAAAGCTGCACCAGATAAGCGATAGGGGAGGAATCGATACTCTGGGTATTGCTGTACCCATCCAGTCAAAACACTCTGATCTGCGGCAAAGGCGTTAGCGTCTCCCGCCTCAATAAGCGATCGCGCTTCTTGGTAGGAGTCAACACCGATCAATTGGGCATTGGGTAACGCATACTTGATCACTGGGATTGTACTCGAACCCTTGAGAACTGCGATGGTTTGGTTGTCTAAATCGCTCAACAGATTAATTGAAGCATCTTTGGTGATCATCCCTGCACCATCTAAATAGTAAGGGATACTGAAATCAACCAAGCGGGCGCGAGACTCCGTTACCGTTACTCTAGCGATCGCAATATCAACCCGATCCTCAACGACCACACTCAAGCGATCGCGATTTGTCACTGGCTGCAACACCACAGCCTCTGGACTCCCTAGCAATTCTTTAGCCAGTCGTCGGGCGATATCAATTTCTAGTCCTTGTAGGCTTCCCCTCGCATCACGAAAGCCCAAGGGACGCAAATTATCTTTTACCGCAACAATTAATTGACCCCGTTGCTCAATTTCTGCCAATTCAGCCGGATAAGCGGATGGAGGTTGTACGAGAGTCATCCCCATTAATCCAAGTGCTACACCGACGTTAACAAACCTTTGGGCGATCATCTATCTGGGATTGGGGATTGGGGATTGGGGATTGGGGATTGGGGATTGGGGATTGGGGATTGGGGATTGGGGAAGATGGAAATTATACCCCCTAACCAGGGCGGGTTTAGCCACGTTATTAGTTTGCTGGGTAACGTTATCGGTCAAACCCGCCCCTACAAATTGGTTCCCCTGCACCCCTGCACCCCTGCTATCTCAACCGAAAACCTTTGACTCTACTGGATTTACTTTGCGCCTTGGCTAGCAAGTTCTACCACCTTTTGAAAGCTGGCGGGATCTAACACAGCTAATTGTGCCAACATCTTGCGATTGATTTGAATATTCGCCTTTTTCATCTGACCGATAAGCTGACTGTAGCTTATGCCATTCTGACGAGCGGCGGCATTAATGCGAGTAATCCAGAGGCGGCGAAAATCCCGCTTGCGCTTGCGGCGATCGCGATAAGCGTTCCGCAGTGCTTTCATCACCTGTTGATTAGCTGTACGGAAGAGTTTGGAGTGAGAACCCCGATATCCTTTCGCCAGCTTGAGAACTTTCTTGCGTCGTTTACGGGCGACGTTACCGCGTTTTACTCTTGTCATTGACTCTTCCTACCTAATTGATACGAGCTAGATGGTTATTCGTGTGACATCTTCCTACACCGAATCAGAGATTACGGTGTAGGCTTCCTTGAGCGGCTCCTTACGGCTACGCTTCCGGCGTTTTATAGTGGGGAACATGCCCAGCCCCACTTTCTTGATATTAATCGCAGCGTTCCAATGAACCGAACAGTTCGACAGAAATAAATTTCTAATACTGGCGATTCATCCCACGCAAGGGTCAAAGATTAGAGCGTGGGGCTTCTCGCCCGGTCAAGCTAAAGCAGTCTAAAAATAGGGAAGCATCAGGCGCACATTATCGGCATCCCGTTCATTGACCAAGTTCAATTTCGACAGACGCCGCTTCCGTCCTGAGTTTTTGCGCTCCAGCAAGTGGCTCTTAAACGCCTTGCGTCGTCTAATTTTACCGTTTCCGGTGGGTCGAAAACGTTTCGCGGCTGCTCTACGGCTTTTTAGTTTCGGCATAAACAATTTGAAATAAGGACACAATCTATAATTTTACTACTGTTTCGGTCTGTATCGTAAAGATTTAATCTACACCTACCGTAGGGGCGACCCCCTGCACTCAATTCACACCACCCAACCATTAATTCTATCGGGTCGCTCTAGAGGCAAGTGCAAGATGCTTGTCATCTGTCAGCCAATCTAGACAGTTGAGACTGCGCCGCTTCATAACAATCCAGTTTACCTAGATCACGGCAAAGTTGAGCCGCTTGCTGTAAATCGTTGATCGCGGCTAATCGATTTCCCAATTGGGCTTGGGCTAACCCTCGCTCATAGTAAGCTAAAGCATAATCAGGATTTCGTTCAATCGCTTGGGTGTAATCCGCGATCGCACCTAGAGTATCTTCTAGTTCCTGACGGGCTAATCCTCGTTTATAGTAAGCTTCTGCTAGCTCTGGATTCAATTGAATCGCTACTGTATAATCCTTTATCGCCCCGCGACTATCTCCTCGACGCTGACGGGCTAAACCACGGTTTTGGTAAGCTAGGGCTTGATTGGGTTGTAAATTAATCGCGGCGGTACAGTCGTCAATCGCATCCTTGTGATTGCCTACATTAGAACGGGAACGACAGCGTTTCAGGTAAGCCGTGACTAGATTGGGATCACGTTGAATGGCTTGGGTATAATCATCAATGGCAACTTTTTCCTTACCTAAGTCAGCTTCAATTTGACCTCGATTCACCCAGGCTGGGGTAAAATTAGGGTCACGTTGCAGGACTTGGGTATAATCAGCCTTAGCCCCTTGGCGATCGCCTAACTCAAGGCGCAGATTTCCTCGTTGATAATAGGCGTCCGCATTTTGGGGATTGAGTTGAATCGCCTGAGTCAAATCAGCCAAGGCGGACTGAGTTTTTCCCTGATTCGCGTAAATCTTTCCCCGATAATAGTAAGCTGTCGCATTTTGCGGCTGATAGGTAATGGCTTGAGTATAGTAGTCAATCGCCGCCTCAGATTGTTGGGCTTGTGCTTGGATTTTTCCTTGGTGGAGAACGTATTGCGCCATTAGGCGTTGCGGGAGGCGCAGGGTATAAGCCAGAACTAACGCCGTAATTCCCACCAATCCTATAGCCGTCAGGATAACCCAGGGTTTAAACTGACGACTGGGATAGGTAATTGTCGCGATCGCAGGATTAATAGTCGGTAACGAGGGTAGAGAAAATTGAGAAACAGTGTTCCTCTCCGGGATACGACTGAGATCCGCCAGCACTGTTTTAGCGTGGTGATAACGGTTCTGGTGATCATCATGCACCATTTTCTCCAGAATAGTGGCTAACTCTGGGCTAACTTGGGTGTAAGCTTGCCAAGCGCCGGTTTCAGGTTGACCCTGGTTTGCTTGTTTGAGTTCTGCTAACTCGCTGGCGGATAATCCGGTCATAGCTTGAATGGCGATGATCCCCAAGGCGGACAAGTCACGATTAACGTGGAGGGGTTCTGGGAAGGGTTTGGGGGAGTGATCAACAAAAGTCGGATTGGGGGGATTGGGGGCTAATTTGTGGAATGACTGGGCGATTTGGGGACTCAATTGGTGGATAATTCCCCAGGTTGTTAGCACTAATTTGTTATCTCCTTGGCGGCGGATAATTGTGGAAGGTTTGAGGTTTCCCAAAACTGTGCCCTGTTTATGGACAAACACTAAGAGGTTGAGGAGTTCGTTTAACAGGCTAATCACCTGATTTTCGGTCAGCGGATCACCGGGTATGAGTTCGTCAGTTAAAGGTTGACCGCGAATAAACTCTTGAACGAGATAAAACTGATTAGTTTGGGCAAACGTGGTGATCAATCGGGGAATTTGGTCATGTTGACCCAGCTTTTTCAGCCATTCTGAGGTTTTTTCCAGACGGCTGAGAATAGATGATCGAGTTGGAGAGGAGTTCGGCGGGAGTCGAATTTGCTTGACCACGCATTTAGGATGCTGGGGAGAGTGAATATCTACCACTAAATAAGTGCGACCCAATTCATCGGTATCCAGGACTTTGATGAATTGGTAACGTCTTGCTAAGAGTTTGCCCATATTGATGCACGCTGACGCTCTGTGCAAAAATTATGACACGAAAGGCAAAATCCCCATTTTTGAAAAAAATCTGTTATAATAGCACGACAGAAAAAGCTCCAGAGGCTATCTGGAGCTGTTTTGAACCCGTGAATGTAGATGAACCCGTGAATTAAGATTCAGTCGAAAGAGAAATTGTAATACATGTTGGACAAGATTGGCTACACATAAGCAGCCAATCTTTTACTTTTTGAGAAGTATTTTGGATCGAAGGGGCGGAGGGGAGCTGGGGAAGCTGGGGAAGCTGGGGGAGCTGGGGGAGATGAGGAAGCTGGGGAAGCGGGGGAAGCTGGGGCGTCAATTTGTAGGGGCGGGTTTGACTGATAACGTTACCCAACAAACCAATAACTTGACTAAACCCGCCCTTGTTGGGGAGCAAGAGGAGATGAGGAAGAATTTTTCCTACTCACCAATTACCTATCACCAATCACCAATTTTAGCGATCGCGAAATGGCAACAGGGTATGATACTAAATCCAGGTTAGCTACCCCCGTTATAACCTAGTCCGCGCAGGCGGACGCAAGGCAAGTGTAGCAGCGATTTCAATCGCCTCCTCTTCCATGGGGTAATAAAGGCGGATTTGGGATGAGGAGGGCAAAGGTTTTTGTTAATTTTTCGTAACGTATTAGTGAGCCCAAATATTTTCTAAAGCTAAACTTAAATTATACGGTTAAGAAAAAAAGTTATGTTAGCCTCAACCCCTCAGACATCTACCCCAGTCCCTAAAGATCAATCGTTAATCCTCTGGTTTGATCAAATCCGACTGGATGACCTACCCTTTGTCGGGGGCAAAAATTCCTCTCTGGGTGAAATGATTGGACAACTCACTCCCCAGGGAATCAATGTACCTACCGGGTTTGCGATTACGGCGTATGCGTATCGTTACTTTATCGAAACCGCCGATTTAGAAGCCAAACTGCGCCATCTGTTTGCAGATTTGAATGTCGATGATGTGAGTAATCTGCAACAGCATGGGAAAAAAGCGCGACAGTTAATCCTGAGTATGGAGTTTCCCCTAGAACTGACCCAAGCCATTCGGACAGCCTATCAGGAATTGTGCGATCGCTACGGGGAGGGAACCGATGTCGCGGTTCGTTCCTCAGCGACGGCGGAAGATTTGCCAGATGCGAGTTTTGCGGGTCAACAGGAAACCTATTTAAATGTAAATAGTTTCAAAGGCGTTCTGGAATTTACCCATAAATGCTTCGCCTCCCTGTTTACCAACCGCGCCATTGCTTATCGGGAACATAATGGATTTGACCACTTTGATGTGGCGCTTTCGGTGGGAATTCAGAAAATGGTGCGGTCTGATTTAGCCTGTTCCGGAGTGATGTTTTCCATTGACCCCGAAACGGGATTCAAAAATACCACATTAATTACCGCCGCTTATGGCTTGGGCGAAACGGTGGTTCAAGGTGCGGTTAATCCCGATGAATACTTAGTCTTTAAACCGACATTAAAACAGGGATGTCGCCCGATTCTGGAGAAACGCCTGGGAAGCAAAGAAATTGAAATGATCTACGACGAAGGGGGTTCCAGACTGACACGCAACGTGCGAGTCGCCCCCTGTGATCAAAAGAAATTCTGTCTCAAAGATGAAGAAGTCTTACAATTAGCGCGTTGGGCGGTACAAATAGAAGACCATTATTCCCAACTGCGGGAACTCTATACTCCCATGGATATTGAATGGGCAAAAGATGGCATAACTGGGGAGTTATTTATTGTTCAGGCGCGTCCGGAAACCGTACAATCCCAGAAATCGGCACAAGTTCTCAAAACCTATCAGTTGAACGAACGCAGCGAAGTATTAGTAACGGGACGTAGTGTGGGCGCAGCCATTGGTCAAGGAATGACCCATATTATTATGGATGCCTCTCACATTCATCTGTTTGAGCCGGGAGAAGTTTTAGTTACTAACCGCACTGATCCCGACTGGGAACCGATTATGAAAAAAGCCAGCGCCATTGTCACCAACCAAGGGGGACGTACTTGCCATGCGGCAATTATTGCGCGAGAAATGGGAATTCCGGCAATTGTTGGCTGTGGAAATGCAACCGAGGTATTAACCACGGGTCAAGGGGTGACAATTTCCTGTGCAGAGGGGGATGAAGGACGAGTTTATCAGGGATTATTACCCTTTGAAGTGCAAGAAACGCTATTGGATAATTTACCTCGCACCCGAACCCAAATTTTAATGAATGTCGGCAATCCAGATCAAGCTTTTGGTTTAGCCGCAATTCCCTGTGATGGCGTAGGTTTGGCACGGTTGGAGTTTATTATTGCCAATCATATTGAAGTTCATCCCTTAGCGTTGATTCATTATCATCAATTGCGGGATGAATCGGTGAAAGCGAAAATTACCCAAAAGACGAAAAATTATGCCGATAAACCCCAGTTTTTTGTCGATAAATTGGCGCGTGGCGTAGGG
This sequence comes from Coleofasciculus sp. D1-CHI-01, assembly GCF_040218875.1. Lineage (NCBI taxonomy): Bacteria > Bacillati > Cyanobacteriota > Cyanophyceae > Coleofasciculales > Coleofasciculaceae > Coleofasciculus > Coleofasciculus sp. D1-CHI-01. The sequence continues at coordinate 7,991 of NZ_JAVJQP010000080.1, read as the reverse complement.
ATAATTGCAGCGGCGTTTTATCCCAAACCTGTGATTGTGCGGATGTCGGATTTTAAGAGTAATGAATATGCGAATCTTTTAGGCGGTCAGAGTTTTGAACCCAAGGAAGATAATCCCATGCTGGGGTGGCGAGGGGCGTCACGGTATTGTGATCCGAACTACCGGGAAGCGTTTGCTTTGGAATGTCAGGCGATACAGCGGGTAAGGGATGAGATGGGATTAACTAATGTAATTCCGATGATTCCCTTCTGTCGCACTCCCGATGAGGGGCGTCAGGTGGTAGCAGAGATGGCAAAAAATGGTTTACCCCGTGGGGTGAATGGCTTGCAGGTGTATGTGATGTGTGAGTTACCCAGTAATGTAATGGAGGCGGATGAGTTTGCTGAAGTGTTTGATGGGTTTTCCATTGGGTCCAATGATTTGACGCAATTAACGTTAGGATTAGACCGAGATTCAGCGTTAGTGGCGCATATTTTTGACGAACGCAATCGCGGTGTAAAACGGATGGTGAAGTTGGCGATACAAACAGCGAAGGAGTGTGGGCGTAAGATTGGCATTTGCGGTCAAGCGCCTAGCGATTATCCAGAGTTTGCCAAGTTTTTAGTGGAGGAAGGGATTGATTCGATCAGTTTGAATCCCGATTCAGTGTTAAAAACGCTGTTGATGGTGGCTGAAGTAGAACATCATTTGTAGGGTAATTTTGTAGGGTGCGTTAGCGCAGCGTAACGCACCCTACAATTGCCTGAGGTGTTTGTAGTAAGCGCTTTAGCGCTTGTTACCAAACATAAATCTAAAAGGTTTAATGATATGAACCGCCTAGTATCCTTATCTGTAAATAAAATATCAAAGGTCTGTGTTCCTCGGAGGTTTAGTTGGTTGGCAAAATTGGTAAATTTACGCCTTTCTCGAATCATGCGATCGCTCAGGCTTGTAGTCAGCGCTTCAGCGCTTGTGGCACTAAAGTGCCTACTACGAACTATGACACTAAAGTGCCTACTACAAACGGCGCGATCGCTCCTCTTGGCTCTGTTAGGATTAAGCTTAAGTTTGGGTATCCATACCCTACCCCAGGTAAGGGCTGAACTTCCCACCGCCACTGAAATTCCTGCTTTAGTAGAAGTTGGCAAAAATCACTACAATAGGGGACAATTTAACAAAGCCGTACAATTTTTACAACAAGCAGCACAGGGGTATGCCGAGGCGGGGAATACCCTTCAGCAAGCTCAAGTATTAAGCCTGTTGTCATTAACCTATCAGAAACTGGGACAGTGGCAAGCGGCTGAACAAGCAATTCAAACTAGTTTGTCTTTACTCGACACTGTACCTGAAGCTAACCCAAGGGTTCGCGCTCAAGTATTCAATGCTCAAGGGCGGCTCCAATTAGCCACAGGCAACGCTGAAGCCGCATTAGCTACCTGGGAACAAGCAGAAACTCTCTATCAGCAAGCCGGTGATCTAGTCGGAGAAATTGGCAGTCAAATTAATCAAACAGAGGCAATGCAATCCTTGGGATTATATCGACGCACTAAGCAACTGTATCAACGGCTAGAACAAACCCTTTTTGAGTTAGAGGATTCACCCGTTAAGGTGGCTGGGTTACAAAATTTCGGGGCGATTTTGCGGCAAGGTGGGGATTTAGAAAAATCTCAAGATATTCTCAGCCAAGGTTTAGCGTTAACTCAAGCCTTAGGCTTACCGCAACAAGAAAGCAAAATATTGCTGAGTTTAGCAAATACAGAGCAAACCTTAGCCCAACGTGCTAAAGTGTTTGAAAACTCCTCAGGCGAAGACTATATCCAAGCTGCCCTAACTCACTATCAACAGGCGGCGATGAAAGCCACGATCCCGTTAACTCGAATTCAAGCTCAACTGAATCAATTGAGTTTATTGATTGAAACTGCCTCTCTCTCACCGGAGCCAGAATTATTGTCCTCAATTTCAGCCGGATTATCCATTTTACCTGCAAGTCGAGCTTCTGTCTATGCTCAGGTTAACTTTGCTGAAAGTTTGCTGAAGATGTCAGAAATCATGGCACAGCAGCAACGCACTAATGATAATGTGGCAATCTTAAAGACAGCAATTCAACAAGCTCAAGAGTTAGAAGATAAACGGGCGATATCTTATAGTTTAGGGACATTAGGCAAGCTCTATGAAACAAATCAAGACTGGACAAATGCTAAAACTGTAACGGAAAAGGCACTCCTAATTGCACAACAGATAAACGCTCCGGATATCGCCTATCAATGGCAATGGCAAATGGGGCGATTACTGCAAGCCCAAACCCAAGAAAGTTCTCAAAATCTGCCTGTTAATCCAGACGCGATCGCCTACTATGATAAAGCTGTTAAAACACTCAACAATTTACGCGGAGATTTAGTTGCCCTCAATCCTGAGATTCAGTTTTCCTTCCGAGAAACTGTCGAACCTGTTTATCGCCAATTTGTCGATTTACTCCTGCGTTCCCCCACTCCTAGCAAAGAACATCTGATCCAAGCCCGTAATATCATGGAAGCCTTGCAACTGGCTGAATTGGATAACTTCTTTCGCGATGCTTGTGCCACACCAGCAGCCGTGAATATTGATAACGTCGATCCTCAAGCCGCGATCGTTTATCCGATTATATTATCCAATCGTTTGGACATCATTCTTAAATTACCTGGACAAGATAATCTGCGCCACTATGCTCATCAAGGTGTTTCTGAAACACAAGTGGATCAAGCTGTGGAAAAGTTGCGCCAGGATTTAACCAAACGCAGTACAAGTATCAGTCAGATTAAACAGGATGCAGCCCAACTTTACGATTGGTTAATTCGCCCCTTTGAAGCCGATTTATCTAAAACTAACTCAGACAACTCCACGGTTAAAACCTTAGTATTTGTCCTGGATGGTTCTTTACGTAATATTCCCCCCTCTACTCTTTATGACGGAGAAAACTATTTAATTGAGCGGTATGCGGTGGCGTTAACACCCGGTTTACAACTCCTCGAACCCAAACCCCTGAAACGCGAGAATTTCCAGGGGTTGATTGCGGGAACAACCAATGCACCAAGCTTTGAATCAGAAGGATTTTCTCCCCTAGATAATGTCGCTGAGGAGTTAGCCGGAATCCAAGAACAAATCAGCCTGAATCAACTTTTAGAAAATCAGGAATTTGAGCAAGAAAATATCCGCAATCAGATTAATCAGGAACCCTTTAATTTGGTACATATTGCCACCCACGGCAAATTTAGTTCTAATCCGCAAAAAACCTTTATTTTAGACTGGAGTGGGCGGATTAATGTTCAGGATTTAGATAATTTATTACGCACCAATGAACCCAATCGTAGCACGGCGATTGAATTACTGGTTTTGAGTGCTTGCGAAACTGCAACGGGGGATAAACGTGCCGCATTGGGATTAGCTGGAATTGCCGTGCGAGCGGGCGCCCGCAGTACATTGGCGACATTATGGCAAGTAAACGACGCATCCACCGCCGAATTTATGCAACGGTTTTACGAACAGTTAAAAGCACCTCAACGGAGTAAAGCTGAAGCGCTGCGGCAAACTCAAATTGCTTTTTTAAGGGAGTACCCGGATGATCCAGATAAAGATTATCTGCGCCCTTATCACTGGGCACCCTTTATTCTGATTGGGAATTGGTTATAGCCTCGTCCACTATAACACTGCCAATAATGGGTTCTTGCTTAATTTCTGTTAACCCAATTCGTTCATCCCCCAAAAGGTCTAGCCAGATACTTTCTAATGTGGCATTTTCCGGGTATTTCAAACGCAATTGAGCCAATTCTGTGAGCAGATCGTACCACATATCATGACGGGCATAAGCGGCAACTCGTTCTAGGGGATTTGTTGCCTGATTTAATTCCGCCTCAAGTTCAGGAGGTTGGGAAACTCGTCGCACAAATCCTGTTAGTGATGCTGGCGTCAGTCGAGTTGTTGATTGCTGAGATTGTCTGGCACTAGGACAATTTATTTCAAAATACCAGCGATAGGTTTTATCTATTTCTAATGGCGTTTCTGTTTTGGGAACCGTGACACTGACAATTCCGGGTGTGGCTGGCAGTTTAAAGGTGGTGCGATAAATATCATTTTCCCCTTGTTGGATGGAAAATTCTCCAGAGGATACTTTGTCTGAAGTGTAGGGAACATAAACCAAAATAGTGGGATGTTCACTCACCGTTAATTGAAAGTTTTTGCTACCTGCCATGCGCGTCAGCAGGAGATCTCCTTCCTGGTATTCACAGTCACCACGAGTACCTGTTCCATTGTCGGTTTGAGGAGTACCACCACCAGTATCATCAGGTAAATTAGGCAGGAGAGAAGGAATTGATATTGGATCAGAGATAGTATTTGATGGTTTAACCTGTGCCGTCACTGGGGCAAGAGTAGTCATTAAACTAACAATAATGCCAAGGGCTAGTACAGATTTACGATGGAAGATAAGCATCACGTTTAAAATGTTCATGAATCACATATGCATAAAGAACCCGAGGGCGAAATCTAATCATTCTGGCAAGAGTTCAACGGTGAGACTTTCATCGCTCAATCGCATTTTGTACCATGGCTTTGTTGAGGATAGCGGATGGAGTTTGAAGGGTGTCAGGGTTTGTCGCCAAAAGTTTCTCTACTGTCGCACTCAATAACCCGGAGCCGATTTGACGCCAAGCCTCACGCTGTGCTGTATGTGCTTCCTGCTGGCACCATTGCGCGATCGCGTCTGATAAGTCTTCTATTTTATCGGGTAAGGGTTGAATCAAAAAAGCCAACTCAGCCAAGTCTTGTGGGGAGAAAAGCTGGCGTTGATGATTTAACAGCTCAACAAAAGCGATAACATTTTGTTGCTCGAATAACCGAGAAGCCTGTTGGACAAATTCCAGTGGCAAATCTTGCAACTGAGCGATTTGCTCCAAGCTTAAGCCAAACTGGATCATGCGTGGTATAGCGGTTAACTTGGCTTTGAGTTCACCTCTTTGTTCGCCTCTTTGTTCACCTCTTTGTTCACCTTCAGAAAACCCTTCTTGCTTGGCTTCCTGATACACTTTGGTTTGTTTGAGTTCACTTAACCCTAACATGGCTTCTATCTCCTGACGGCTTTTTTGCGGTAATTTATAAACGATGATTGTTTCAATTAAATCAATTAAGTCTCGTTTTGTGGTTGGATCAGCGATCTGGACTTGGGCTTGGTCGATTAACTGCCTTGCCACTGTCGGTGCTGTCTGTTGATTCTCTATTACTAGCTTAACAATGTTTACCCCCAGGGAATCCGATGCCGTTTCCTCTAACTCGTCCAAGTAAATCCGTTGCACTCGACTGAAGAGTTCCTTAAATTGTAACGGTTGTTCCCTTTCAATTCGGCGACTGGGGTAAATCACTACAACCCGCCAGGGATGAGGGGGTTTGTATTGATTCAGAAAGATAAACAGTTCCGTAAATAAACGATAGTATAAATTCTCATCGGGTTGAAACTGAACTTCGACGACGTAGAAGGGTTGGTTTAAGGTTTCGTTCTTGGGTAAAAATAAACCATCGAGTCGAAATGAGAGTTGTTTGATTTCACGGGAGGTGAATTCATACATCGCCGCTTGTGCTGTTGATTGGTTAATCAGTTCAAAGAAGATACTGGGGAACTCTTTAAACAGGCTATAGAAGATGGTGTCAGTTTTCACGCGCTCCTAGGGTAAACGTCACCGAGTTGACAAGGGGTAGTATGGCAACCTCTGTGACCCAAAATTTCTATAGCGGCGATATTGACAAAATCAACAAGATATGTTGTATAGGTACAATGAGAGGGAGAGTGGGTGGGAGGTGCTGGTGTAGTGCTGGTGTAGTGGACTGACACAGCTAAAATTGTGGAATAGATTTGACGTTTAAACCGGGCGCAAGCCTTGCGCCCCTACAATTCTAATCTACCAAATAAGGTGTGCCACGCCAGTAGGGTGTGTTAGCGAAGCGTAACGCACCTTTCCCACCATATAGCACTACGGGGTACGGAAAGGACATCAGTTAGTCCAAGAGGGAACTCACGGGCAGTAAAGAATGTCCTAATCTATCTTAACTACTGCTATACGTGGTGTAGCTGCGTAAGTCCTGTCTTATTCAGAGCAGTTTGTTGAACTCAACCCAGTGCTGTATGGCGTTACCCTTGTCGGTTCAGCCGTCAGAATCACAGTACCATTGGCATCTCGATACCAACCTTGAGCCTCGATAATTTGCTTGGGTTGGTTGTCTGGGGTTTGTTGATAGACTCTCCCTTCCCCAGACGCGCCATGGCGCGTCTCTACATCCTGAGTAGGATTAGCAATGGATTCACTCGTCAAATCAATCCGCCAATCTTCCCAAGTCGCCTCAGGGTTGAGGGGTTCCTGGGGAGGTGTGGGTAAGCCACCGCGCCCAGTGACAATAAAGCTGCTCCCTTGAGCCGCTTGACAAAGATTCTGTTCCACTAATCGGGTGACATCCACCAACTCCCCTGGTAATTCTACCAACCCTCTGGCGGGGTCAAGGGGGACATTCAGTTGGATTTCACCGGAAGCGCCAAACTGGGAACTGGCGTCAATGTCATTGGTGCGATTTCCGGGAATGGCTCGACGTTCTTCAATGCCAAAGATACCTTCACCGTTGATAATAATCCGTCCCCCATCACCTCGTTCGGCATTGGCAATAATATCACTACCGTTGACACCTTCTGGCGGCAGGGCAATCAGGAAGATACTGTTAATGTTAATGTTACCGCCATTAGCATCCTCGAAAGCTGTGGCTGAAATCAGACTTTCATCAGTCATCAGTAGGGTGTTGAGGTTTTGCAGACGGATATTGGCACCGCCTTCAATCCCACTGGTGCCCGTTTCTGCGGTGACTTGACCTTGGTTTAATTCTAGGGAATTTGTCTGGATAGTTAAGTTCCCTGCTTGTCCAGAGGGACTACTAACGGTGATTTGCGCCCCATCTTCTACCGATAGTCTCTGGGTGATAATATCTAAGTTTCCCGCTGGACCCCCTGTGGTTGCACTGGCGCGGATACCACTATCCCCGCTCAGTTGGATAAAGTCTTTGGCATCAATGCTGACATCTCCAGCCATGGTAGTACTTTGGGTTTCGGCAGAAATTAGAGCCTCGTTGGTTACTATTAAAGAGCCACTTTCAATGTCCACGCCCCCAGAATTACCCTTAGCTCCCGGTTGCACTGTACTAAAAACACCACTGGGGAATCCTTGACTATTTTCCCCATCCAATAAGACGTTATCGGTTGCCCGAATTACTATCTTACCTGCATCTCCTTCTCCAAAGGTAGTGGCATCAATTCGAGCGCCGTTGGTTACAGTTAAAGAGCCACTATCAATTTCAACGCCCCCAGAATTCCCCTTAGCTCCCGGTTGCACTGTAGTAAAAACACCACTAGAGAATCCTTGACTATCTTCCCGATCCAATAAGATGCTATCGGTTGCCCAAATCACTATCTTACCTGCATCTCCTTCTCCAAAAGTAGTGGCATCAATTTGAGCGCCATTGGTTACAGTTAAAGAGCCACTATCAATTTCAACGCCCCCAGAATTCCCCTTAGCTTCCTGATCCACTGTACTAAAAACACCACTGCCGAATCCTTGACTATTTTCCCCATCCAATAAAATGCGATCGGTTGCCCAAATCACTATCTTACCTGCATCTCCTTCTGCCAAAGTAGCGGCATCAATTCTAGCGCCATTGGTTACAGTTAAAGAGCCACTATCAATGTCCACTCCTCCAGAATTTCCCTTGGCTCCCGGTTGCACTGTACTAAAAACACCACTGGGGAATCCTTGACTATCTTCCCCATCCAATAAAATGCGATCGGTTGCCCGAATTACTATCTTCCCGGCATCTCCTTCTCCAAAAGTAGTGGCATCAATTTGAGCGCCATTGGTTACAGTTAAAGAGCCACTATCAATTTCAACGCCCCCAGAATTCCCCTTAGCTTCCTGATCCACTGTACTAAAAACACCACTGCCGAATCCTTG
>NZ_JAVJQP010000136.1:0-24544 GCF_040218875.1 Coleofasciculus sp. D1-CHI-01 | reverse complement strand
TAGTAGCCATTGATTCGACCTCTCAATGTTCGTCTTATTTTATATCACCTCAGTCAACTCTCTCCGGATAGAACCTTACCAATAAATGGGCAACAATGGGTAGATGTGTCAAGGGTTTTGGTTACAGTTACTCACCCCAATCGTTCTACGCCGTCGGTCTGTGGTACGACAAATTTGACCAAACCACTGACCAAGAAGTGCGTGACTTGATGGAGCGTGCAGCCAGTCAACAACCCGCTAGAGCTTAAGTAGGTGGGGACAATTAAAGGGATCGTTATTCGTCATTTGTCATTTGTCATTTGTCATTTGTAAGGGTTTAGGGACAATTGTAGGGGCGGGTTTAGGGACTCAATTCAGATATTCACCAATAACGGAACAACAAAACCCGCCCTACTCACCGCCCCCCGCAGAAGCATGAACGAAGATGTTCTGAATCCTCTGTGGGGATGCCCTATAGTGATCTAAGATAAATATTTATGAGAAAAATGTTACAAAGCTTAGTAAAATAACATCATCCGTTAACCCAGTATTTTTTCTCATCGTCATGATAGCCGATTCATTTCCCTGGCTGAGTGCGATCGTCCTCCTACCACTCATTGCCTCTCTTGCCATTCCTCTACTGCCAGATAAGGGGGGTAAGACAGTGCGATGGTATGCCCTCGGTGTCGCGATCGCGGATTTTCTGTTGATGGTGTACACCTTTTGGCAGCATTACGACGCCAGCGATACCACATTCCAACTCACCGAAAAGTATACCTGGATACCTCAACTAGGTCTCAGTTGGGCAGTGTCTGTGGATGGACTGTCACTTCCCCTGGTACTTCTAGCGGGATTAGTGACAACACTCTCCATTTTCGCCGCTTGGCAAGTTGACCACAAGCCTCGCCTCTTCTATTTTCTGATGCTGGTGCTGTATTCGGCACAAATCGGCGTCTTTATCGCCCAAGACATTCTGCTCCTATTTATTATGTGGGAACTGGAACTGGTTCCCGTTTATCTCCTCGTCTCGATTTGGGGGGGACAGAAGCGTCAATACGCCGCAACCAAATTCTTACTCTATACTGCCGCCGCCTCTATATTTATTTTGGTCGCTGGGTTAGCCATGGCACTCTATGGCGAGGGGACAATCAGCTTTGATATGGTTGAACTCGGCATCAAGGATTACCCCTTGGCGTTAGAACTGCTACTCTATGCCGGATTATTAATTGCCTTTGGGGTTAAATTAGCGGTTTTCCCCTTGCACACCTGGCTTCCTGATGCTCATGGTGAAGCCTCTGCTCCTGTCTCAATGATTTTAGCCGGGGTACTCCTAAAAATGGGCGGATATGGATTAATTCGCCTGAATTTAGAGATACTATCTGATGCTCACGTTTACTTTGCCCCAATTCTGGCGATGCTAGGGGTGATCAATATTATCTATGGTGGACTCAACTCCTTTGGTCAGCCGAATATGAAGCGGCGTCTTGCCTTTTCCTCCGTGTCTCACATGGGGTTTGTCCTGTTAGGGATAGCCTCATTCACGGACTTAGGGATAAGTGGCGCAATGTTGCAAATGATTTCCCACGGTTTAATTGCCGCCGTGCTATTCTTCCTAGCTGGAGTCACCTACGATCGCACCCACACCTTAGCCTTAGATAGTATGGGTGGTATTGGTCAGGTTATGCCCAAAGTCTTTGCCCTGTTTACCGCCGCCGCGATGGCATCAGTCGCCCTTCCGGGAATGAGTGGGTTTGCCAGTGAACTCTCTGTCTTTGTCGGGGTGACAACCAGTGATATTTATAGCTCAACCTTCCGCACAGTAACAGTCTTCCTCTCGGCTTTGGGACTAATTCTCACACCCATTTATCTCCTCTCTCTACTCAGACAAGTCTTTTACGGAGCAGGCGTCGCCCCAACCTGTGAACTTGATAATTCCAACTTCGAGAATAAGGATGAAGAAGGAGCCGTTTGCTTTGGGACAGACTGTGTTTTGCCTGCTAATGCCGTTTACACCGATGCTAAACCACGGGAAGTTTTTATTGCCGCTTGCTTTTTAGTGCTGATTCTGGGTATTGGGTTCTATCCCAAACTCGCCACCCAGCTTTATGATGCCAAGACAGTAGCGGTTAACGCGCAGCTACGGGAAGCGTATTTCCAAGTCGCCCAAGATAAGCCCCAGATTTATGCTCAGAACGTCGTAGTTCCTCAAATTAAGGAACCATCGGTAGCAACGGTTTCCTATAATCGCTAACTTCAACTTCTCGAATTTTCGTAGGGTGCGTTAGGCGCTTACTTGGATTAACATCACGAATAATTTGCGCTTTTGCGCCGTAACGCACCGTTCTCAGGTATATGGTGCGTTACTTTTATAGGGTGCCTTACGCACCTACTTAATTTGGATTAAATTGTTGACAACATTTCAAAAAACGCTGAGGAATATCTGCTGTTCCACCCCAATGCAGATGAATATAGGACGCATGTAATTGATACATTCGCCACCCCTCAATCCCAACTTTTCCCTTCGGATCATATCCTCTTGTTTCAAACAAAGGATGCTCAGGACTTGCTGTTAACTGGGAACGATGAAATTCATGTCCCCAAACCCTTTCACCCACTAATACCAATGGCGTATGTTGTAATGCCGTTGCTTGACGATATCCCAGGGTTAAACGTTTGCCCATTACCGCCTTTGTGGGTAATATCCCTACCATCGACCAACATTTTTCCTCAAAATCTGTCACCTGTTGACATAAATACATCAACCCACCACATTCAGCATAGGTAGGCATTCCCTGAACAATGGCATTCCATACTGCCTGACGCGCCTCGATATTATCCGCCAATTCCTGGGCAAATACTTCAGGGAAGCCGCCACCAAAATAAAGTCCCTGCACGCCTTCTGGTAATGTGGTATCCGTTAGGGGACTCCAGGGAACTAATTCCGCTCCCAACTGTTGCAATAAATCCAGATTATCTGGATAGTAGAAACTAAATGCGCGATCGCGAGCGATGGCAATTCGGGTAACGGATTGAGTTACAGAGGTATTTAACGGTTGATTGGTGACGGTTAAATCGTGAATCTCTGCCCTCAACAGAGGCAATAAACACTCCCAGTTAAAACAGGTTTCGCCAATATCAGCCAGTTGGTCAATTAACTGATCCAGAAAGGTGAGTTCATCGCTGGGAACTAATCCCAGATGGCGATCGGGAATCGTCAGACTATCCTGACGCCGGAGTACACCGAGTATAGGTAATTGTAGGGGTTCTAGGGCATCTTGAAGCAATTCTAAATGGCGATCGCTCCCCACTCGATTCAACACCACCCCAGCCACTTGGATGCTCTGATCAAAGCAACGATACCCCTGTGCGATCGCGGCGACGGAACGGGATAAGCGACTACAATCTAAAACCAACAGCACCGGGACATTTAACAGTCGGGCAATATGCGCTGTACTGGCAACATCATCGCGTCCTGATGCCCCATCAAACAACCCCATCACCCCTTCAATCAGAGCATAGTCTACCCCGTCCAGATGACGCTTAAAACAGGCTTGAACATAAGTTTCCGAGGTCAGCACCGGATCTAAATTGCGACAGGGACGCCCTGTAACCCGTTGATGAAACATCGGGTCAATGTAATCTGGACCCACTTTAAAGGATTGCACTCGACGATACCGTCGCGATAAACACGAAAGTAGGGCAAGCGTCACGGTTGTTTTGCCTACCCCACTCCGTTCACCAGCAATAATTAAAGCCATTCGTCATTTGTCATTCGTCATTTGTCATTTGTAAATTCTCCGCCTCATCTTCCCCATCTTCCCCATCTCCCTCATCTTCCCCATCTCCCTCATCTTCCCCATCTTTCCCTGCTCCTGATAACTGATAACTGCTCACTGATAACTGATAACTCCCCCATCACCGAATCCCTAACTCTTGGCTTTCATGATCTGCCCAGTCACCGCCAGACTTTCTTCATAGAGCAAATCGCGACTCCAACGCTGCAATTGCTGACTCAACAACTGCTCCGTTTTTTGGTCAAACATCGGCGTAACTTGCTGAATGCGGCACGATTGCGCCCCGCCATGTGCCTCCATCCGCATACAACCTGTGGTTTCTGAACACAACACAGTACAGCAATCGGCATCCATATTGGTTGAACCCAAACGCAGGCTAATCAAATCTCCCGCCACTTCTCCCACATCAGCCGTAGGAATTCCGGCTAATTCAGCTTCGACTGGGCGATGTTCGTGAGTCGTAAATTTAACCCGCCGGATATCATATTCTCCGCCCTCTTTGGAATAGGAAACCGGACGCCACTGTAGTCGAGATGCTAGCCATCCCAGAAACATTAATGCCTGAGCTGAGTTGCCTTGCTCATAATCAATTGTTACTTGGTCAACCTCTTTGAGCGCAGAGCGGCGTTCTGGTGGATCAAATGCCTCAGCCGCCAATTCTTGCCATGAGGCTAACCGTTGCCAATTAAGGTCAGCCATGGGGATATCCTGGGTGATGAACTGCTGTAGTCGCGCCAACGCCTCTTCTGGTTTTTGGAAGGCACTGGAATCCACAATCACGTTATTGCTAATTCCAGCCAGTCGTTTGAACAACCCATAATCTGGATCAGGGGTTCCTTTCCACCAGATAAATTGGGGTAAATCACTAATCATCAGTTCACAGATCATACCCCCGATGCGCTCTAAAGCTGCTGGTGTACCACTCAAGGTAATGTATTCACAGCAAACTAGGGTACTTTGACTGTGCTTTTGCATCGGACAAGAGGCAGAAACTTGAGCCGTCACCCCTTCATCTTCACCGACAATCGGACACAGGGCGATAATTCGACAAGGATTCGCTGCCGCGATCGCATCAGCAATTCCCGATCCTTCTATATCAGCCGAATAGGGTTGCCGTCTGGTTTGCCCATTTCCATTCACCTCTTGCTGATGCCGTTCATTATACTCTTCGCGCAGTTTTTCCTTAGTTTTGTCGTCTGCCTTACCTGTTCTCGGCAATCCATAAGTTTTCTGGGCGGCTTTGATTGCGGCAAACATGCGCGGTCCAATAATTCCGTCAATGGGACCCGAATAATATCCCAATGCGCTTAAAAGCATTTGAGTTTCTTCCGGTTCGTAAACCACCAACGTAAACGTGGTTGCTCGTACAGCACTAGGAACATCCGTATTATTATCTGTTGTACTGTAGCTTTGCCAGATATGACGCAGTTCTTCCTCAATTTCACTTAAGGAAACGTCTTTAGGTGATTGTAGAGATAGGATTGGAGGCGATTGTACCATCGTTATTATCCTTCGTTATTTGTTTTTGGTCATTGGTCATTGGTCATTGGTCAAAACACTGATTTCACGGATTGATTGGAGAGAGTGGGGTAAGGAAGTGAGAGGTTAGTTACACTGATTACATTGAGTGACATCCGGGTGAAAACCTTGGTAAAAACCACCCCTGCTCCCCCTGCTCCCCCTGCTTCCCCTGCTCCCTCTGCTCCCCCTGCTCCCTCTGCTCCCCCTGCTTCCCCTGCTCCCTCTGCTCCCTCTGCTCCCTCTGCTCCCCAACTAGAGTCTACGCCAGCGGCGTCCATCCCGATTAATCAGGTGTTCCGCCTCCGTAGGTTCCCAAGTTCCGGCTTCGTATTGGGGAATGGTTTCGGGATCAGTGGGTGCTTCCCAAGCGGATAGGGCTGGGGTGATCACCCGCCAGGCTTCTTCCACTTCATCGGCGCGGGTAAATAGCGTTTGATCTCCCAACATACAATCGAGTAATAATCGATTGTAGGCATCGGATGTCGCCATGCCAAAGGATGAGCCATAGCTAAAATCCATATCTACTGTGCGGGTACGAAGCTGTGGACCCGGCATTTTCGCCTCAAATCGCAGGGAAATGCCTTCATTGGGTTGAATCCGCATCGTCAGCACATTGGGACTGGTTTGTTGGGCGGCGGATTGGAAAATCAGTAAGGGAACATCGCGAAACTGAATCGAAATCTCACTGACTTTCTTCGGTAACCGCTTCCCAGTCCGCAGGTAGAAGGGAACACCTTGCCAACGCCAGTTATCGATCATGAGTTTCATCGCCACGTAAGTGGGTGTGATGGAGTTGGGATCAACGCCTTCTTCTTCTCGATATCCTGAGACTGCTTCTCCTTTCATCCAGCCTGCCTTGTACTGACCGCGAACCGCTGAACATTCTAAATTATTAATATCGGCTAAATGTGTTGCCTGAACTACTTTTACTTTTTCAGTCCGGATACTATCCGCATCTAGGGAATTGGGTGGCTCCATTGCGGTTAAGCAAAAGAGTTGCATCAAATGGTTCTGCACCATATCCCGCAGCGCACCCGATGTTTCATAGTAACCCGCTCTATCTTCGACGCCCACGGTTTCGGCTACGGTAATCTGAACGTGATCTACAAACTGGCGATTCCACAAGGGTTCAAAGATCGCGTTAGCAAAGCGGAAGACTAGCAGGTTCTGAACGGTTTCCTTACCCAAGTAGTGATCAATGCGATAAACCTGTTCCTCACGACACACTTGCTGCACGACGCGGTTGAGAATTTGCGCTGAACTCAAATCTCGACCAAAGGGTTTTTCAATTACCAGGCGATGCTTCATTGGATCGTTCAGCATTCCGGCTGTTCCCAGTTGGCGGATGGCTTCAGGGAAAAACTTGGGTGCCACGGCGAGGTAAAATACCCGATTTCCCCGGGTTCCCCGTTTACCATCCAGTTCTGCCAAAAATGCTTTCAATTTCTGATAGCTGTCTGGTTTATCGATATTGCCGGGACAATAGAATAGCCCTTCAGCAAAATCATTCCACAGTTCTTCAGAGTGAATTCCGTCAGAAAACTCCTCAATCCCTTCCCGCATCTGTTCGCGAAAATAGTCATGACTCCATTCGCGACGGGCTACCCCAACAATTGTTATTTCTGAAGGAAGTCGTCGTTGGCGTTTAAGCTGATACAGAGAGGGAACTAGCTTGCGTTGGGTCAGGTCTCCAGATGCACCAAAAATCACTAAAATCAGCGGTTCTGGACTCCGTTCCTGTTGTAAACCAACGCGCAGGGGATTTTCTGTAAATGTCACCATTTCGAGTTTTGATTGTTGAAGTTTTGGTAGGGGCGGGTTTGACGATTATCGTTTTTGACCTCACCCAGATTTGACTAAACCCGCCCCGACACCTTGAGAGAGTTGGTTTCAACGCTAGGTTCAAGGGGTATGGTTTTGTGTTAGGGCGGGTTTGACGATTATCGTTTTTTGCCTCACCCGGATGTGACTAAACCCGCCCCGACCAAGTTTATACCATGGGTTATTGGTTTACACGGCTCATCGGCAATTTCCCGTTTCACAGGATATCCCGGTAAGGGCGTAAGGATGGTGCCCCTACAGTAAGGGATACCTCACGCCTTAGGGTATCGCTATACCGTTGCCAAGTCTTTGACCTTGCTATCCAGGGAGGACATTAAGGACTCAAAGGGCTTGACAAATTTGTCAATGCCTTCATCAAGCAGTTCATCCATGACTTGATCCAGATCGATCGCGACATCAGGATCTTTGAGGTTTTCGATTAACTGATACGCCTTTTCCACATCGGTTTCAATCCGATTTTCGGGCGAACAGTGATCGGCACAGGCTTCGATAGTATTCGGTGGCAGGGTGTTGACGGTATTGGGACCAATCAACTCATCGACGTACATGACATCACTGTAGTCGGGATTTTTGGTGCTGGTACTTGCCCAGAGTAGGCGTTGTACGTTAGCGCCTTTAGCGGATAGGGCTTTCCAGCGATCGCTTTGGATTACTTCTTTGAATTTCTGATAGGCGATTTTGGCATTCGCGATCGCGACTTTGCCTTTCACGTCTTTTAGTTTTGCTTCTTTCTCGATCCGGTCAACCCCAGCTGCGAGTTTGGCGTCAATGCGATCGTCAATGTTACTGTCAATCCGGCTGAGGAAGAAACTGGCAACTGAGGCAATTTTGCTAATATCCTCTCCTTTTTCTGCCCGTTTTTCTAAGCCTCGGACATACGCCCAAATGGTGTCAATGTAACTTTGTACCGAGAATAGTAAGGTAACATTGACGTTAATCCCTTCACTAATCACTTGCTCAAAAGCCGGTAAACCTTCGGAAGTGCCGGGAATTTTAATCATTACATTTTCCCGACCAATCTCTTGGTAATACCGACGGGCTTCATTAATCGTGCTTTCGGTATCGTTGGCGATTGTCGGTGGAACTTCGATACTGACGTAACCATCAAGTCCATCAGTTTGATCATAAATCGGCTTGAGAATATCACAAGCATTGCGAATATCCTCAAAGACGAGGGATTCATAAATCTCCTGTACCGATTTGTTTGCCTTAATCCCCGCTTCGATATCGGCGTCGTAAATGGCATTTCCCGCGATCGCTTTTTCAAAAATCGCTGGGTTGGAGGTAATCCCGTGAACCCCGCGACTTTCAATTAACTGCTTAAGTTCACCGGATTCGATAATAGTACGGCTAAGATTATCCATCCAGATACTCTGACCGTAATCGTTTTCGATTTGGAAGATAGGATTATTGGCTGTTGCTGTCATGCTTAAACTCCTAAGTTAGGGTATAGATTACTATTCGTCTGGATTCAAGGACATGTCCCTGGGTTAAGGAACCTTGAATTCTTCGTTACGATTGATACTAGGCTAAGAACGAGACGCGATCGCTTCTTTGGATTCTCGGGTTCGTTCTTGAATAAAGGACTCCACTAACGCCACATCCTCTTTACTTCCGATAATCAACGGTGTACGCGCATGGAGTTTCTCTGGTACCACGTCCATGAGATTTTCGGTACCGGTACTGGCTCGACCCCCAGCTTGTTCTATTAAAAAGGCTAAGGGTGCGGTTTCATAGAGTAGACGCAACTTCCCTTCCGGTTTTTTCACGGTACCGGGATAAATAAAGACGCCCCCTTGACACAAGATGCGATGGAAGTCTCCCACTAAAGCTCCACTATAGCGAGCCGTATACCCTTCATGGCGATGGACGTAGCGAATATAGTCGCGAATCGATTCATCCCATTGCCAGAAGTTCCCTTCATTGACACTATAAACCGGTCCATGCTCCGGCACTTGCATGTTTTCCTGGGACAGAATAAACTCACCCAAGCTGGGATCAAGGGTAAACGCATGAACCCCAGTGCCAATGGAGTAGACCAGCATTGTACTCGGTCCATAGATCACGTATCCAGCCGCGATTTGTTGGTGTCCATCTTGCAACAGATCCGTGGCTTCGCCGTCCATATCTTCGCCTTGTTGCCGACGAATCGCAAAAATTGAGCCGATATTCAAGTTAATATCAACATTCGAGGAGCCGTCAATCGGATCATAGATCAGGGAATACCGACCAATCGGGCAGTTTTCAGGAATGTAGTAAGGTTTTTCCATTTCCTCGGATGCCAAGCGGCAAACGAGTCCACTTTGTTTAAACACCGAGATAAATACATCATTAGCATAAGCATCCATCTTTTTGACGGATTCGCCCTGCACATTCACGTTCCCGGTAAATCCCAACGCACCTTCAACCAAATCAGCGCGACTCAACCGTCGGGAAATAATTTTGGCGGCTAAGGCAATACGATTCATTAAGGCACTGAGATCTTGGGCGTCAGCACTGAAACTCTTCAGTTGTTGCAGAACGTGACGGGATAGCGTGGTACAATCCCGATCCAGAGAATGCTCTTCCACTAGAGAGCGCTCGACATCTGCCATATTCTTTCCTCCTTATCGGTCACGCTGTTGGTAAGCGAGGGTACATCGTTAAGAAGCCCTGATACCAATCCTGGCATGGTAGTCTTTTCCACTTTACTCCCTATCTTAGAGAGGCATTGACCAACAAGCGTCCCACTTTAGAGGAATTTTGACATCTTTTTCGGCTGGATGGGGGGGTCAGTTGTTCAGATTGCATCGAAATGATGCTAAATTCAGGTTGCTCAAGCCGTGCGATCGCCGTAACGCCCGTTCGTTAGTAGTTATGGCTTTAGCCTTGTTTGCGTTGATTAAGCGGAAGTTCCCCCAGCCGAAAAATTGAAACTGCATCGCCGTGCGGCTTGGTAAGTTAATCTCGGAGACGCGAACAGTATTCGTAGTGGCGTGGCACAGCTTATTTGGTGGATTAGCATTGTAGGGGCGCACCGATGTGCATTGGTGTCAACTTAAGACTTTGTATAACTAGCGCTCAAAGTTTAGATCCCCCTAAATCCCCCATGGAACAAAAAGCGAAGCATCCTCTGGCTTCCCCATGGAACAAAAAGCTCCCGCATCCTTTGGTCTCCCCCTTTTGAAGGGGGACGGAAGGGGGATCTAATAGGGGGACGGGAGGGGGATCTAATAGGGGGACGGGAGGGGGATCTAATAGGGGGACGGAAGGGGGATCAAAAAGGGGCTAGGGGGGATCTCTTATTAAGTAAGGGTTCCAGCCTTAAGTTGACACGGATGACCGACGTGCGCCCGATTTAACCGTCAAATCTATCCCACAATTTTAGCTGTGTCAGTCCAGTAGGGTGCGTTAGGCGCATTGGAGAATTAACGTTTATTATCTCAATACATAAGCGCCGTAACGCACCATGTTGCGGTTAAGATTTCGGTGGGTTTCGACTTCGCTCAACCCACCCTACTTTTAGACAGAGTTAATTCCACTCGCCTTGCAACGTAAATGCTGCCCAATAATAGGGCGACTTCCATTGAGTCTCTCGCTGCATTTGTAACTGAGTTTCCCGCAACGCTTGGGCAGGCTTTAACCCCTCATTCAACATTAACTGATAAAATCGGGTCATAAACTCCGCCGTTGCTGCATCATCCACATTCCACAAACTCACCACCAAACGCGGCGCACCTGCATACATAAACCCTCGCGTCAACCCCACTAATCCTTCGCCTCGAATTTCTTGTCCTAATCCCGTTTGACAGGCACTTAATACCACTAATTCTGCTGGCAGATTCAGGTTAAAGATATCATGGAGTCGTAAGAAGCCATTTTGCGGATTTCCTTGTTCATCGACTAACGATAACACCACACCGGATAATTCTGGGGAAGTACTATTAAGAATTCCGTGGGTGGCTAAATGAATGATTTGGTAATTTTGCAGTTGGGGATTGTCGATAAAGTCACGATTGGCATCAAAGTCAAAGGCATTGGTTTGGGTTCCCTGTGACACTAAATTGAGAATCGCTTCCGCTTCAGTGCGAGTTCCAGGGAGGCGATTTAAGTTAATCTCGGAAACGCGAATAGAACGGTTGAGTAGCGCTTGGTTTAAATTCGTTTCTGTGCCTCGGCTGGGAGCATTTTTGATACGGTTATCATTGTTGGTGAAAACTGGGTCAGCCAGAATCGCTAATTGTTGGGGTGCTTCCTGGCGTCCGTTGATTTGGTCACGAATAATCCCTAAGGTGGAACTGGAGGGTAAGTTGATGAGTTCGTATTGATTGATTAAAGGTGTGGGATTGTCTGTATCAGCAGTATCGGGAGTGGCTAAAGCGCTAAAAGGAATGTATTGTAATGCCCCATCTGCGATAACGACGATGCGTTTTTTGGTTAATTGATCAGCAACTTGTCCAAACAGGAGTTCACTCAGTTGTGAAAGCGAATTCAAATTATCACGGGGGACCACCCGAATCATAGCACCCCTTTGGCTAGGGTCAAATTCATAACCGGGAATTTGTAAGAGTCCATAGAATCGTCGGGCTAGGGTTTCGATTTCATCTCTGGGAGGGAGTTGATAACTGGTAAAGCCATCTTTTGTGACTGCCCATAGATAACTATTGTCTTCTCCTAATGAATACTGTAATAAAATAGTATCCTCATCCAGAATCTGTTGTTGAACTTGTTCAAGGTTTAGGGGTTGGGGATATTTCAGCGCGGCGTATTTAGGACTTGTTGCCCGGATTTGGTCTTGCAGTTGTTGATAGTCAGCTAAAAGTTGTTGTCGTTGTTGTTCAATGGCGGTTTGTTGGGCTGGAGTGGATTCCGGATTACTATAAATTTCAATCCGTTGTTTTTCGGTCGCATCGAGTTTGGCGTTTAAGTTTTGTTCTTGTTGGAGTAAGTCAGGATCTACGCCTTCTCGAATATTGGCATTGGCTTCGGTGAGTAATTCTAAGAGGGTTCTGGCGCGAGAACGTTCACTGATGTGGAAGGCTAGTTTATCGTAGCCTTGATCCGGGTTTTGTTGATGCAGTTGCATCAGTAAGTCGATGTAGAATTGGTAATAATCTTGTACAGTGGCAAAATAGGTTTGACGTAATTCCGGACTAGCTACTTTAGTCCGTAAATCTTCGATAATCTCAATCGAGGCTTGCATTTGGGTCAACGCTAGTTGGAGATTGCCTAGATTTTTTTCTGTAACGGCTATATTGTAGATAGTTAGTGCTTCTGTGGCGCGATCGCCCACAGCCTGCCTTAAGGGTAAAGCCTGTTGATAGTACTCCAATCCCTGTTGTTTTTCTCCTAAAGCAGTATAGACACCACCAATATTATTCAGGGTGAGTGCTTCTGTGGCGCGATCGCCCACCGCCTGGGATAAGAGTAAAGCGTGTTGCAAATACTCTAATGCCTGTTGTTTCTCTCCTAAATCAGAATAAACTTTACCAATATTATTCAGGGTTGTTGCTTTACCTGTGCGATTGCCTACAGCCTGGAATAAAGGTAAAGCTTGTTGATAGTAATCTAATGCCTGTTGTTTTTCTCCTAAAGCATCATAGACCAGACCAATATTATTCAGGGTAGCTGCTTCTCCTGTGCGATCGCCTACCGCCTGAGATAGGGGTAAAGCCTGTTGGTAGTACTCTAATGCCCGTTGTTTTTCTCCTAAGGCATGATAGACATTACCAATACTATTCAGGGTTGTTGCTTCCCCGGCGCGATCGCCCACAGCCTGGGATAAAGGTAAAGCCTGTTGGTAGTACTCTAATGCCTGTTGTTTCTCTCCTAAAGCTGAATAGACACTACCAATATTATTCAGGGTTGTTGCTTCCCCTTCGCGATCGTCTACAGCCTGGGATAAGGGTAAAGCCTGTTGGTAGTACTCTAATGCCTGTTGTTTTTCTCCTAAGTCTGAATAGACACTACCAATATTATTCAGGGTGACTGCTTCAAGGGCGCGATCGCCCACAGCCTGGAATAGGGGTAAAGCCTGTTGAAAGTACTCTAATGCCCGTTGTTTTTCTCCTAAGTCTGAATAGACACCACCAATATTATTCAGGGTTGTTGCTTCCCCTTGGCGATTTTCGAGTTTTCGATAAAGAGGTAAGGCTTGATTATAATAATCCAACGCTTTTTGCTTGAATCCTAATAAATTATGAGTTCTACCCAGTGCTAGATTAATAAAAGCCTCTTTTGATTGATCCCCCACCTCACGCCACAGAGGAAGCGCTGTTTCCCATTTTTCAATCGCTTGTTGCAGTGATTCGGCTGTCCCTTGTCGAAACAGTTGCAATCCCTCTTCATACAGTCTTTCGGCTTCAGCGCGTTTGTCGGTTTGGGCGATCATTATCGGCGCTATCTCCTCCGTGTATTCCGGTAGGGATAAAACCGGATCTTGTCCCACGGCTACCATGAAAACACTGCTGAAGATAGTGATTACAGCATGGCAGGAATAAACCAACCATTGCCGAGAAGCTAAGGTTGGCTTGAGAAAATAGGTTTGACGTTTTCCTGTTGGCTTTTGGTAATGCATCAGTTTACGTTCACCTTTGGGTTGAGTGCGCCTTCACTACCCTCTATGTCTTACGAGATTGAGGTTATGCAATGTAGAGACGTAGCATACTACGTCTCTACGTCCCCATTTTCACCTATCCAGGGATTTATCCCTACCCAGCAAACCGTTCTAATAATTCCTCACGAGAAAGCGTCAACAGCAGCGGAGTCAACTCATGTGGTGGTAACTCTAACATGGATGCGATTTTGTCGGCTAATTCCTGATCAACCTCACCAAACCTTACTTTCAGCAGGTTTTCCACCTTTTCTCGCTTCCCTTCGCCGAATCTCTCTTCTATCCCAGAAGTCTCGCCAAACCACAGTAATAACTCTTCACGAGAAAGACTAAACAGCAGACGAGTCAACACTTGTGGTGTTAACTGTAACATTGGTACGATGATCGCTTCTAATTCGGCATCAATCTCACCAAACCGCACTCGGAGGAAGTTTTCCACCATTTGCCGTCGTTCTTCCCGAATCCCTTCTTGTCTGCCTTCTTGTCTGCCTTCTTGTCTGCCTTCTTGTCTGCCTTCTAAGACAGCCTCTTCCCGCCATTTAAAATACGCTGGTGATAAGTTCATGATCAACTCCCGATCTGCATTACTTAACCTTTCACTACTGTCCACATTGACGCGCCAATTGGCTAGTATTTCCAGTATATTCCGCCGCAATGGACTTTCTTTTGGCAACTCAAGTAACTCCTCAATTGCCTGTTGTTGTGTTCTCCTTTTTCCTAATACTCTTAACCACAGTGTATCTTGACTTACGGGTAATTGGTTAATATCTATAACTTATGTGCGATCGCATCAGGTAATTCCTGAGCAACATTCACGCCAACTCATCTTATCGGAGGAAGGGAACACGATTAAATTCAAATTAATAAACCCCAATGCCTAATTCATTGATTGTTTTTATCACCCCTAAAACTACTCTGATTACTCCTCACCAGAACAAATGACAGCAAAGGCATCAACGCTTGAGGCGGTAAGCGTAAAATCGGTGCGATCGCGCTAGTTGACAACGTTTCCAGTCAGGCTGGCATCCCGCATCCCACCCTTGTTGCCATCCCTTGAGACCGGAATACTCGAAAATTGCCTTATCAAAAAAATACTAGATAGTATAACCTATTCTCATACGTCTATCTTACGAACTGCTATGCCTCCTCGTTGGTCCCGCAAACCTGATCGTCGCGATGCGGCGTATCGACGCCTAGATGACCGAATGAACTTTGCTGTCCATGTCGCTGTGTTTGCGGCGTGTAATTCGGGTCTATGGTTTGTCCGTACTATCCAGTATGCCAATTGGTCTTGGATCTACTGGATCACGGGGATCTGGGGATTAATCTTAGTCGGACACGCCATTTATATCTTTGCGATCGCGGATTATACTCCCTTACCGGGTCAAGATAATTCGGCTAACTCTGCTCAAGGATAAACTGAGAATGTCCAGTTCGTCCTACTCAATTTATTATGGCTAACCCGAATACCAGCGAAGCGATCGAAACCTTGGCGGCTGAAATTGGTGAGAATATATACATCGATGTGGCTAAATGGCATCTTTACTTGCAGGATGCCCATTTACACACCCCTTTAGCTGAACGTCTCTATCCTCTACTGACAGAGGATAACCTCTCGGAAGACCAAGTGGTGCAAATCTTGCAAAGTATTCCGGTTAAACTGGGGGGTGGCAAACGGGAAGTTCCCCTAGTGGATTTACTACCGATGCAGTGTCAGGTTAATCTGCTGGATTTACTCGAAGAGTTTCAACGCAAAATGTAACTAGCAAAACAATTGATCGCTCAATACGAGGTGTCATTAGTTCCGCAATCAGAACTAATGACCATTTTTTTACCAAAATTCTAACTGAAAAAGATACTCAATGACCATCTGGTGTATCCTTTTAACCGTTAGCGATCGCCTATCTCACTGTCACACTCTGTCTTGTTCCCTATTGGTGTGTTGACTTAGAACACCCCATTGCGACTGACTCAGCTAAGAGTTGCCACCGTCCACTATGGATCAGCATTGGATTAAATTAAGTTATGAGCGCGATACGTATCTGATTGATCTCAATCGTATCAGTACCTTTGTTTGGGCGAATAACGGTCGGTTGATATTTTGGTTACCGGATGGTAAGGTGCGACTCATTATCCATCCTAAAACCAATCCAGACGCTTATCAAGAAATTTTAGACTATGTGCAAAAGACAGTTGGTCAACCTATTGGTTGTCAGTTATCCGCTAAAAGTGAAACTTGAGTATTACTTAGGGCTTGCTGAATAATTTTTGGGGTGAGGGGAGGGAATAGGGAACAGGGAACGGTTGTAGTGCAAGCGTCTCGCTCGCTATTTTGTATGTTTTTATCTATCGAGGCAAATTTGCTTGCACTCAATAAACCTTTAATCGCCCTTAAAACCTTTATTTTCAAGGATTTCCAGTTTATGCTGCCAACCCTACTTAGGATTGATTGGTCAGGTAATAAACTGTTTAATCGTTCTGGCTAAATGTTGCTGTAGTCTACAATCTGTAGAAGGAATTGGAGTCAAATAGAATAGTTCCTCAGAGAAAAGCACCAACCTGAGCCGATATAACTGAAGCCCGAATAGGTTAAGCTGTTCAACTTGTACCTCAGTCACCTGGTCAATTGGACGGCGGATCACCTGGGTTCCTAACCAACCTTTTTGCTGAAATATAACCCAATTACCCTGTTTGTCAAATTGGCACGTTTCCACTGGACTGCCGAACATCATCCCATTCGCTAAGATAATACAAACCAATCCGAACCAATCAATCGATGAATTAGAAGACAGAAAAATCAGTAATCCGATCGCGGCTGTTAAACCACTCAATATCCAAACCCCAACTGGGCGTTCTTCCAGCGTCAGTAATGTCACCGTTTGTTGAACGACTTTCATGTCACGTTTTTAGTTGAGATGGGGAACTCATGAAGGTAAGTAGGTGGGGACAATTAAAGTTAACGGTGGGGATCGTCATTCGTCATTCGTCATTCGTCATTTGTAAGGGTTTGAGGCTTGTTAACATAACTTCATAAGGTTGAGTTTATTTCCACCAACCTACTTAGAGACAGTGAACAGTGAACACCTCGACTTCGCTCGGTGTGTCACAGGGAACAGGGAAGAAAAACCCTGCCCTGAACCTAGCAAAAGCATCAATTGTAGGGGCGGGTTTAGGAACTAACACTAGCTGAATCACCGATAACGGTTAAACAAAACCCGCCCTTGTTCATGGGTTAAAACAGTGGATATTTTGTCGGGGCGGGTTTAGGAACTAACGATAGCTTAATCACCGATAACGGTTAAACAAAACCCGCCCTTATTCATGGGTTAAAACAGTGGGTATTTTGTCGGGGAGGGTTTAGGAACTAACGCTAGCTTAATCACCAATAACGGCTAAACAAAACCCGCCCTTATCCATGGGTCAAAACAGTGGGTATTTTGTCGGGGCGGGTTTAGGAACTAACCCTAGCTTAATCACCGATAACGGCTAAACAAAACCCGCCCTTATTCATGCTCAACTATATTAAGTTATGTAAACGGATCTCAAACCCTTACAAATGACAAATGATGCCGCCCCTATCGAGGAGTCGGTAAGCTTTACAAAACGTCAAAATTGCTCATTCAGGCGAATCTGCCTTCAAAATGGTTTGAGTACAGCAACAGATTACAACTACAAACGATGCCTGAATCAACGATTGAATCAGTTCTGCAAGAAAAACGCCTATTCCAACCCCCGGCTGAATTTTCCCAGACTGCCCACATTCAGAGTCTGGAGGACTATCAGCGCCTCTATGACAAGGCAAAAGCTGACCCGTTAAAATTTTGGGCGGAGTTAGCCGAACAAGAGTTGCACTGGTTCCAGAAATGGGATACCGTCCTCGATTGGCAACCTCCCTTCGCTAAATGGTTTGTCGGCGGCAAAACGAATATTGCCTATAATTGCCTAGACAGACACCTAACCACCTGGCGACGGAATAAAGCCGCCTTGATTTGGGAAGGAGAACCAGGGGACTCTCGCACCCTAACCTATGCCCAACTGCACCGGGAAGTTTGCCAGTTTGCCAATGTCCTCAAGCAATTAGGCGTGAAAAAAGGCGATCGCGTGGGGATTTATATGCCGATGATTCCAGAAGCCGCGATCGCGATGTTAGCTTGTGCCAGGATTGGTGCGCCGCATACAGTGGTATTTGGCGGGTTTAGTTCCGAAGCCTTAAAAGACCGATTAGTAGACGCCCAAGCGAAAGTAGTCGTCACCGCAGATGGCGGCTGGCGTAAAGATAAGATTGTTCCCCTGAAACCCGAAGTCGATAAAGCCCTTGCCAATAACGGCGCACCCACGGTAGAAAACGTTCTCGTGGTGCAACGTACCCAGCAGAAAATCCAGATGGAACCGGGGCGCGATCATTGGTGGCATGATTTACAAGCCGGGGTATCAGGGAATTGTCCCGCTGAACCGATGGATAGTGAGGACATGCTGTTCATTCTCTACACCTCTGGGACAACCGGTAAACCCAAAGGTGTTGTCCATACCACCGCTGGCTATAACCTCTACACCCATATCACCCTGAAATGGACGTTTGATCTCCAAGACACCGATGTCTACTGGTGTACGGCTGACGTGGGTTGGATTACGGGTCACAGTTACATTGTTTATGGTCCTCTATCCAATGGTGCCACCACAGTGATGTATGAAGGCGCACCCCGTCCCTCGAATCCAGGGTGTTTGTGGGATATGGTGGAAAAATATGGCATCAATATTTTCTATACCGCACCAACCGCAATTCGGGCATTAATTAAAATGGGCGAACACCATCCCAAAGCCCGCGATTTATCCTCGTTACGAATTTTGGGAACCGTCGGTGAACCAATTAATCCCGAAGCCTGGATGTGGTATCACCGGATTATTGGCGGACAACGGTGTCCAATTGTGGATACCTGGTGGCAAACAGAGACAGGGGGATTTATGATTACGCCCCTACCTGGTGCGATTCCCACCAAACCAGGTTCAGCGACGTTACCGTTTCCAGGTATTCTGGCAGATATTGTCGATTTAGAAGGCAATCCGGTTGCGGCAAATCAAGGGGGATATCTAGTGATTAAGCACCCGTGGCCCGGAATGATGCGAACCGTTTATGGTGATCCGGATCGCTTCCGCCGCACCTATTGGGAACATATTGCACCCAAAGATGGGCAGTATCTCTACTTTGCTGGGGATGGTGCGCGTCGAGATGAAGATGGCTATTTCTGGGTGATGGGGCGCGTGGATGATGTGATTAATACCTCTGGACATCGCCTAGGTACTATGGAAATTGAATCGGCGTTAGTTTCCCATCCGGCGGTAGCAGAAGCGGCTGTGGTTGGACAACCGGATGAGGTGAAAGGGGAAAATGTTTTTGCCTTTGTCATGTTGGAGAATGACTACAGTCCAACGGAGGAATTGGCAAAGGAACTTAAGGCGCATGTGGTTAACGAAATTGGTGCCATTGCCCGTCCCGGTGATATTCGCTTTACCGAGGGAATGCCCAAAACGCGATCGGGTAAAATTATGCGGCGTTTGTTGCGGAATTTAGCAGCCGGTCAGGATGTGGCTGGAGATACGTCTACATTGGAAGATCGCAGCGTATTGGATAAATTAAGAGGCGGCGCTTAAAACGTTGCCGGATTGAGAATCTGAGGGTAAGCGAGATAAACTTCGCTTACTCTTGATCGGTTTGTTATATCCCACATTCCACTGAAAAAAAGGGCGCTGGCTGCGATATGTTCCCTTCTGGGGATTGGCGGAACGTCTCTATAAAAGGGATAATTTTGTCAGGAATAGGTGATGACAACAGCAGCTTTAACTCGATGTGTTTGTTTTATCTCCAGAATCAACGAGTTATCAATCTGTGCAGATAATTCCAACGTTTCCATGGCTACCGTTAGCAGCAATTCCTCGGTTTATTCGGCAAAGTTTAGCGGATGGAGAAACCGCAACATTACGGGCGTTTCGGAGTTGGGTGAAAGAACAGCAACCCGATTAGAGATAAAAGGCGATCGCACTCATTAAATTGTAGACTAGCTGTAGGGTGGGTTAGGCGGGATTAAATTAACTCAACAAACCATTTCACTGGATATCCGCCGTAACCCACCAATCTATCAGGCTTATCGTTTTTAGGCGCAAGGATGGTGTGGGCGCACGTCGGTGCGCCCCTACGATTGATGTATTAACAATAAAATAAATGTTGTATCGTTTTATTAAATTATCCCCACAAAAAAATACAATAAGTCAGACTATTTAACATAAAACGCAAAGGGTTTTCGTTCATTAAATCGTCTGGGTTAGTCGTTTTGTCGGGTGGGTTAGGCGGGATTAAATTAACTCAACAAACCATTTAACTGAATATCCGCCGTAACCCACCAATCTATCAGGCTTATCGTTTCTGGGCGCAAGGATGGTGTGGGCGCACGTCGGTGCGCCCCTACGATTGATGTAATAACAATAAAATAAATGTTGTATCGTTTTATTAAATTATCCCCACAAAAAAAATACCATAAGTCAGACTATCTAACATAGCACGAAAAGGGTTGCCGATCATGAAATCGTCTGGGTTAGGTTTCCGCTGCTTATTTACTCTTCTATCCCTATGCCAAGCGATTCTCTGTGGCGTGGCTTCACTGATAGGGAATTCCGCAGCCATGGCGCAATCCATCACCCCAGCCGCAGACGGTACGGGTACAACTGTTACACAAAATGGTACCCAATATGATATTGACGGTGGCAGTGTTTCTGGAGATGGGAGTAATCTATTTCAGAGTTTTGATCAGTTTGGCTTGGATGCGAACCAAATTGCCAATTTTCTCGCCAATCCCAACCTGGAAAATATTCTCAGTCGCGTTACGGGTGGAAATGCGTCAGTTATTAACGGATTGATTCAGGTGACTGGGGGAACGCCTAATTTATATTTAATGAATCCAGCGGGAATTATTTTTGGGGAAGGTGCTAGTTTAAACGTTCCCGCTGATTTTACCGCCACAACTGCGACAGGAATTGGATTTGAGAATAACACATGGTTTAATGCCAGTGGTGCAAATAATTATCAGACGTTAATTGGTACACCCAATCAGTTTTCCTTTAACGTATCTCAACCGGGAACTATTGTTAATGCTGGTGACTTATCCGTATTACCCGGGCAAACTGTCACCTTACTCGGTGGTACTGTAATCAATACGGGAACCATCACCGCAGCCGGAGGAACCGTTACCGTCGCAGCGGTTCCGGGTTCCAATTTAGTCAAGATATCTCAGCCAGGAAAATTACTATCGTTAGAAATTGAACAACCCACGAATGGTATGGGAGAACCTGTACCCGTTACACCTCTAGATTTACCTGAGTTGTTAACCGGTAAGGAGGATGTTGAGACTAGGCTTGATGTGACTCCCTCAGGAGAGGTTAAATTAGCCGATACTGGGGTCATTTTACCAAAGGAGACAGGGGTTGCGATTATTTCTGGCACAATTGATGTTTCTTCTGTAGAACCTGTAGGGGAACCCAACTTTGCGCCCTCATCGGCAACTGGCGGTGAGATTAATGTTATTGGCAATAAGGTTGGTTTAATTTCCGCCAATATAAACGCTTCTGGAATTAATGGTGGAGGGAATGTCCGCATTGGTGGAGGGTATCAAGGGAAAGATTCTGTGCCAAATGCCTCTCGCACATTTGTAAGTAGTGACTCAGTGATTCATGCAGATGCTTTAACAGAAGGTGATGGGGGTGATGTCATTGTTTGGGCAAATTCAAATACTCAAATTCACGGTCAGATTAGTGTTCGTGGAGGACAATTTTCTGGAAATGGAGGTTTTGTTGAAACCAGTGGACTTGAGTCTTTTGAGATTAGCACTGCCCCAGATGTAAGCGCATCTACAGGTATAGGGGGAGAGTGGCTCATTGATCCATTTGATATTGAAATCGTTGATGGTAACAGCAACAGTAATATTAACAATGCTAATCCCTTTGAATCTACAGGAAACAGTTCTCAGCTTGGTGTAGATTTAATCCGAACGGCGCTGATAGGTGGTGGAAATTCCGTCACTATCCAGACAGGTAATGGAGGTGCAGAAACTGGAAGCATAACCCTGAATGCCAACCTTGATTTTAATGGAACAGGGCTTAATAATACACTAATATTTAATGCCCACGGCAGTATTTGGATCAATTCTGATATTACAGATAGTAATCCTGGCAATGATTCCTTGAATCTGGAGTTTAACACTGACTTTGACAATATCGGTGAAGATGGCAGGTTATTTATCTTCGGTGCAAATATCACAACGGGCGGCGGTAGCATCAATGGTAGAGGAATTGTTAGCGGCGCATCAACTGCCCTATCTATAGAAGATAGCTCAATTAATTCAGGTGGAGGAAATATCACTCTCACCGGAACGGGTCTCACCGGAACGGGTACGAGTTCTGGAACTAGTGGACTTTGGATCTCTGATAGCAGCATTAATTCAGGTGGAGGCAACATAATTTTGACTGGCACAGGAGGAGACTCTAATGCTAATAGTGGCGGTCATGGTATCTTTTTTCAAACTTTAGGAGGTGACACAATTAATTCAAGGGCAGGTGATATTACCCTCCTGGGAACGGGGGGGAATAGCAGCTTTGTTAGTGGTAGTGGAGGTGACGGAATTTTTGTTGAAGGTGGTAATATTACTTCAACTAGCGGTGATATTAATTTAACTGGAACCGGAGGCAGTGGCGTTTCTGGTAACGCTGATGGCATTTATAACATAAGTACTGATATCACGTCTACCAGTGGTGATATAAGGTTAACTGCCGATGAGATTGGTTTTGAACTATTTTCTAATGTAATAAGTACCAGTGGTTCTCTATTGCTACAGCCCCTGACACCTAGTCTAGATATCAATGTAGGTGGAAGCACTTCTACATCATCTCTAGATTTGTCAACACAAAAGTTAGGAATTCTTCAAAACGGCTTTACCTCGATCATTATCGGCAGAGCTGACAGTAGTGGTACAATTAGCCTAGGTGGTAATGTCACATTTAATGACCCTGTAACCTTGCGATCGCCTAACGGATCAATAAATGCTACAGGTGACACTATTACTGGAGCAGACGATGCCACAATCACGTTGCTCTCTGGCGGCATAATTCGCACCGGAAACATCACAAATCCCGGTCGTTCTATTACAATAGGTACTCCCACCTTACCTGCCGCTAGTATTGAAGCCGCAACCATCAGAACTAACACGACAACCGATGGTGATAATGGTGGTTCTGTCAATTTGGAAGCTTCAGGGGATATTACAGCATCACAAATTTGGACTTTTTGGCAAGGTTCAACAACGGGTAATGGCGGTGATATCACTGTAAACGCGGGCGGTGATATTTCTATTAATAACGATGTTCTATCATTTACTAAGAATGGTAATGGGGGCAACATTACCTTGAATGCAGGCGGCAATATTTACACGGATGATATTCAGTCAAATGGTCCCAACAGTAGCGGAACTATAAATCTCAGCAGTGGTGGCACAATAAACACCACGTTTTTTGGTGGAACTGGAGGTCACATACTTTCCTGTTCGGGTACACAAAATACGTGTTCTGGTGGTAATGGTAGAGGGAGCGATGTCACCCTAGAAGCCGCAACGAGTATTATTACAAGTATCCTGGCTATGGGTCCTTTAGGTGGCGGAAATATTATTGTCACCAGTGATGAAATTGACATTAGTGCAAACAGCAATGGTGGAACCATTGAACTCAAGCCTTTTACACCGGATCAAAATATTGTTATTGGCGCATCTGATAATAATACAGCGGCATTAGATTTAACAGTAGCAGAAATCAATCGATTACAAGATGGCTTTAGCTCGATTACTATTGGGCGAGCTGATAGTAGTGGTACGATTACTTTAGCTAATACTGTCGCATTTAATGACCCTGTTAACATTGTCGGTGGTTCAGAATTAATTGGAGCAGATAGCGATACAACCTTTATGATTACTGACACCGATGCTGGCGATGTCAGTGGCTTCAGTTCACCCTTAACCTTCTCCTCAATTGAGAATATTACGGGTGGCAGTGCTAACGATACATTTGCTTTTACTAACAACGCAACCATTAGCGGTACGATTGATGGTGGTGCAGGTACAGACACTCTAGACTACTCTAATAACTCCAACCCAGTCACCGTCGATCTCGCGGCAATTGGCGCGGACAATATTGAATCTGCTATTGGGAATACAGATAGCACGATAATTGGCACGAATACAGATAATACGTGGAACATTACCGCCGATGATGGGGGAACATTTAATAACACCTTAAATTTCTCTGGGTTCAATACCTTGAGTGGCGGTAATGCCAACGATACCTTCCAATTGAATAATGGAGTCACCTTTACTGGAACCATTGATGGAGGTGCAGGTACAGACACCCTAGACTACTCGAATAACTCCAACCCAGTAACTGTCAATCTCGCGGCAATTGGCGGTGAAAATATTGAAGCCGTTATTGGGAATACAGATAGCACGATAATTGGCACGAATACAGATAATACGTGGAACATTACCGCCGATGATGGGGGAACATTTAATAACACCTTAAATTTCTCTGGGTTCAATACCTTGAGTGGCGGCAATGCTAACGATACCTTCCAATTGAATAATGGAGTCACCTTTACTGGAACCATTGATGGAGGTGGCGGAGACAACACAATAATTGGCAGTAATACAGCGAACACCTGGAATCTGACGAACTCGGATACAGGTAATATTAATGGGAGTAACTTCACCGCGATTAACAATCTGACAGG